>NZ_JAPDBE010000018.1:0-94250 GCF_027705025.1 Aeromonas sp. D3
GGGACGTGGCGGAACATGGCCATGCCGATGATGGCCCAGACCAGACGCTCCATGGGCATGCGGCGACGGCGCAGGGTCACGACATTCTCTTCGGCGAGCAGGGTAGTGATGAGCGCAGGGGGAATGAGGTCGGAAAGTGACTCAAACTGGGCAGCATTGCTGGCGTGAAGGAAGTCGAGGGCCTGTTCGATACGCATAAAAAATCCGAAACCAATCAATAGGTTTCGGATTTTTACACATCAGCAGGATCGGTCAATGGATCCTTAACTGATCGGCATTACGCTCATGGCGCCGGTTTTGCTTTTCAAGACCTTCTGGATCCCATTACATCTGGTCGACCATGTCCTGGGCGAACTGGGAGCAGGAGCGCAGGGTGGCGCCTTCCATCAGACGCTCGAAGTCATAGGTGACCGTCTTGTTGGCGATGGCCGCTTCCATGCCCTTGATGATGAGATCGGCCGCTTCGACCCAGCCCATGTGACGCAGCATCATCTCGGCAGAGAGGATCAGCGAACCCGGGTTGACCTTGTCCTGACCGGCATACTTGGGCGCAGTGCCGTGAGTCGCCTCGAACAGGGCCACGCCGTCGCCGATGTTGGCGCCAGGGGCGATACCGATACCACCGACCTGGGCGGCCAGGGCATCGGAAATGTAGTCACCGTTGAGGTTCATACAGGCGATGACGTCGTACTCGGCCGGACGCAGCAGTATCTGTTGCAGGAAGGCATCGGCGATGACGTCCTTGACCACGATGGTCTTGCCGGTTTTCGGGTTCTTGAAGGAGCACCAGGGGCCACCGTCGATGAGCTGGGCATCGTACTCTTTCTGGGCCAGGGCATAGCCCCAATCCTTGAAGGCACCTTCGGTGAACTTCATGATGTTGCCCTTGTGCACCAAGGTCACGGAGTCGCGATCGTTGTCGATGGCATACTCGATGGCGGCACGCACCAGACGCTCGGTACCGGCCTTGGACATGGGCTTGATGCCGATGCCGCAGGACTCGGGGAAGCGAATTTTCTTCACGCCCATCTCGTTTTGCAGGAAGGCGATCACCTTCTTGGCTTCGTCGCTGTCCGCCTTCCACTCGATACCGGCGTAGATGTCTTCGGCGTTTTCGCGGAAGATCACCATGTCAGTCAGGTCAGGACGCTTGACCGGGCTCGGGGTGCCTTCGTAGTAACGGACCGGGCGCAGGCAGATGTAGAGATCCAGCTCCTGACGCAGGGCCACGTTGAGAGAGCGAATACCGCCGCCGACCGGAGTGGTCAGCGGGCCCTTGATGGCCACGCAATATTCACGAATGAAATCCAGGGTTTCGGCCGGCAGCCAGGCACCTTCGCCATAGATATGAGTCGACTTCTCGCCGGTATAGATCTCCATCCAGGCGATCTTGCGCTCGCCTTTGTAGGCTTTCTCGACCGCGGCATTGACCACATTCAACATGGCCGGGGTCACGTCCACACCGATGCCATCCCCTTCAATAAACGGAATGATCGGATGGTTGGGAACCTGCAGCTTGCCGTTGGCATCGACTGTGATTTTCTGGCCCTGGGTCGGGATAACTACTTTGCTTTCCATCGGCATCTCCTAACTTCCGTTTGTTATCAATCTGTAAGTTGCGCGCGGCCATCTTAGCCCATTCGTTTTCATAATCAAATGGCGAGCACGCATGTCAGACCATAGTCGAGTACTGGATCACAATGCGGCCGGCTCGCTCGCCCCTGCATACATTCGACGCCATCCAGCCCTGTTGTACTCGGGCCCAGACGGCGGCATGACTCATACCACCAGCCTATCCCCCTGCCCTTGCGGCTGACTCAGGGAGCGGTACTGTGAGGGGGTCAGCCCGGTCTTTTGCTTGAACACCCGGCAAAAATAGTTCACATCGCCGTAACCACAGCGGCTCGCCACCTCTTCAAGGCGGAAGCGGTATTTTTTCAGCATGAATTTGGCCCTGTCGATCCGCACCCAGCTGATGTAATCGGCCAGGCGCATGTGGCCCTGCTCGCGAAACAGGTGGGAGAGATGGCTGGCCGACACGTTGAAGCGGTGGGCGATGGAGTCGCGGGTGATGGGGCGGTGAAAATTTTCCTGGATATAGATGCAGATGCCATGAAACAGGTCTGCCCCTCTTGGCCGCTCGGCGGCGGATTCCGCCAGCAGCTGGCGGGCACTGGTGAGCAGCGCCTGCAACAGGTGGTTGTCGGTGGGGGAGCGGCCGGGATCCTCGGTCAGCACGTTGAGCGCCGCCAGTATGTGTTCGATCACGTGGCCGGCCCGCGCCATTATGCTGTGCTTTTGCACATCGAAAAAATCCGGGTCTTCCCGTCGCTTGCTCACCAGACTGAAACCGAGCTGGCGCTTGCCAAACAGCAGGCTAAGCACCGAGCAGTCCGTGGTCCACAGCGGCTTGTTCCAACCGTTGGGGGGGATGTAGAGCGCCTGTCCCGGCAGCACGCTTATCTCCTTGCAGCCCAGCTCCTTGTCCCAGACCTGGTTGAGGTATTCGCCGCTGAACACCAGTTCGAGGCGGGGAAAGTTGACCTGATAGCTGAAACCGGGCGGCACCCCCTGATCCTGGGCAAACCAGATCTGCTCGAAAGGGGCCTGCTCATGAAGGGCGCCATCGAGCAGCTGGCTGAAGATAAGTGACATGCTGATCCTGATCAAATAGAGAGAGGCAAGCGGTTGCTGCGGCCACAACCGCCCATGTTATAGTCCGGCCCACAGCAGCAATGCCACCCTTTTCTTCACCCGACTTTCTTCACACTAAATGAGGCATCCCTTATGAGCAGTCGCGATCTGCCCTCTTTTTTGTTAATGCAAAATCCGATTCAAGGTTACGACTGGGGCAGCCATGACTCCCTCACCACTCTGTTTGGCATCCCCAATCCGGCGGGCAAACCCCAGGCCGAATTGTGGATGGGCGCCCACCCCAACGGCTGCTCCGAGGTGACCCTGGCGGGCAGTGCCCAGAAACTCTCGGCGGTGATCGACACAGCCCCGGCCGCCGCGCTGGGTAAGGCCACCGTCACCCGCTTTGGCAGCCTGCCGTTCCTGTTCAAGGTGCTGTGCGCCGAGAAGGCCCTCTCCATCCAGGTACACCCGAGCAAAGCCCAGGCCGAAGCGGGCTTTGCCAAAGAAGAAGCCGCTGGCATCCCCATCAAGGCGGGCAATCGCAACTACAAAGACCCCAATCACAAGCCGGAGCTGGTGTTTACTCTCACCCCCTATCAGGCGATGAACGGCTTTCGTGCCATTCCCGCCATTCTGGCGCTGTTCGAGCGGGTCAAGCTGGCGGCCATCGCCGATCTGGTTGCGGCCCTTGCCGCCAGCCAGAACGAAGTGGGCCTGCAGCACTTCTTCCACCAGCTGCTGATCCTCAGCTGTGAGCGCAAAGATGAGGCACTGGCGGGCCTGCTGGCCTATGCCGCCGCCCATCAGGATGAGGAGACCTTCGCCCTCATCACCAGCCTGGCCGCCCAGTACCCGGGGGATGTGGGGCTGTTCTCGCCGCTGCTGCTGAACGTGGTCACCCTGCAGCCCGGTCAGGCGATGTATCTGGATGCCTGCACCCCGCACGCCTATGTGCGCGGCACCGGCCTCGAGATCATGGCCAACTCCGACAACGTGCTGCGCGCCGGGCTCACTCCCAAGTACATAGACGTGGCCGAGCTGTTGGCCTGCACCCGCTGCTTGCCCAAGCCGGACGACCAGATCCTGCTTGCTCCCCGCATGGAAGGGGCGGTGCAGCACTTCGAGGTGCCGGTGCCGGACTTCACCTTCAGCGTCTACCCGGCGGGCGAGCACCAGCTCACCACCGCCAGCGCCGAGATCCTGTTTGCCATCGACGAGGCCGTGATCCTCAAACGCGGTGACGACACTCTGCGTCTCGAGAAGGGGCAGTCCGCTTTTATCCCTGCTGCCACCGGCCACTACCAGTTGCTGGCCGAAGGCCGGGTCGCCCGCGCCGGCAACCGCTGCTAAGGCGTGAACCCGACACGGGGTCAATGAGTGAATAAACGCACAAGGGCCATCACTGATGGCCCTTGTTGTTTTTCTTTGGAAATCATCTTCACCGTTAGCCTGCCCTGCATGACGTGTACCACCTGACCAATAAAAACCCCCACCTCCCTTGCGGGCTGTGGGGGTTGTACTTTTCTGCTTGATGACGATGACAACTGGCTTGGCTATCGGCCAGTGACAGGATCAGCGGCTACTCATCCAGTTCATCCGGTTGCCGTTCCCCTGCCCGTATCTGTTGCAGTTCATCGACTCTGGCTTGCCACTTGTCGTGGGCCTGCTTGAGCTCCTGTTGCTTGAACTCTTCACGCATGGTGTCGATCTTCTGGTCAAGTGTTTCCATCAGAATGTCTCCTTACATCATTGGGTTAGCATGACAAGGTTAAGACTGGCTGACGGCGCTATTGGCCAACCTGCTCACCTAGTCAGACACCCCAATCCCCATAACCGCCCAACGAAATAAACGATTGATTATCTATAAACCAATCTAAAAAATGGGTGATAGCATCTTATGAAGCCATGCAGCCCATGCTCCCCAAGCCGGCAGAGGACCATTCTGCCCCCCCGGATTGTGCTGCAATATCAAGGGGCTATGCATATACCCAAGGCGGCCAATCCCCTACGACTGCTTATGCCTGGCCTCCTTTCCTTGACCCGGCTTACCAGTACAGACATAGGCAGCAAAAGAAGATCCCCCTCCCCGGCAGCACTTTTGCCAAACGGCTCACATTAAAGAGGCGGTTAAAGGGTTCAACACCCCGTCCCAACCTCCCCTTTTGCAAGAGGGGGGAACCGCAACGCCTCTTGCCCATCATTCCATAAAAATAATCAAGCACTTGTTTTTAAACAGATTTAAATCCATTCAGCCCAGCGATCCCCTGACAATCAAAGTGCGAGCCTGCTCACAGGGCCGGGGCATTGACACAAAAATCCAGTAAAGGGCACATATATCCGATTTCGGTGACATGGCTTGGGCGAAACAATAGGCAGGTCAATCGTTTGCTCCGTTCGTTACTCATATCACCAGGGCTCGCAGAGCCAGGAGACACCTATGCTCACCACCTTGATAGATGAAGGACTGATCTGCCTCGACATAGCGGCCAACGACAAGCAGGGATTGTTTGTCGAACTGGCCGCGCGGCTCAAAGCCTGCGGCAAGATAGCCAATCAGGATCAGTTCGTGCGCGACCTCTGGGCGCGGGAAAACCTCGACAACACGGGTTTTGAACAGGGGGTTGCCCTGCCCCACGCCAAGAGCGAAGCCGTGTTGCAGCCCGCCATCGTCATAGGCATCAGCCGGCAGGGGATCGACTACGGCGCCGAAGATGGGCTGTCCTCCAGACTGTTCTTCATGATTGCCTCCCCGGCTGGCGGCGCCAACCAACATATCGAGGTGCTGGCCGAGCTCTCCACCAAGCTGCTGGAGCCCGGCTTTATCCCCCGGATGCAGGCGGCCACCAGCAAGGCCGAGGTGCTGTCACTGCTGGCAGCCACGGCGCCTGTCGGCGTAGCCGGCAAGCAGCCGGTACGCGCCGAGGCAGCAGCTCAACCGAAAGCCAGTGCACCTGAACCCCAGGATCGCAGCATCAAGGCACAGCTCAACACCCTCAAGCAGCACCTGCTGTTTGGCACCTCCCACATGATCCCCTTCATAGTGGCAGGGGGCGTGCTGCTGTCGCTCTCGGTGATGATGAGCGGCAAGGGCGCCGTGCCCGAGGCGGGCGTGCTCAAGGACATGGCGGACATGGGGATAGCGGGGCTCACCCTCTTTACCGCCGTGCTCGGCGGTTACATCGCCTACTCAATGGCGGACAAGCCTGGTCTGGCGCCGGGCATGATCGGCTCCTGGATAGCGGTGCAGCAGTTCCACACAGGTTTTCTCGGCGCCATCCTGGTGGGTTTCATCGCCGGGCTTATCGTCAACCAGCTCAAGCGAATAAAACTACCGGATTCCATGAGTTCGCTCGGCTCCATCTTCATCTATCCGCTGATCGGTACCTTCCTGGTGTGCGGCATCGTCATGTGGGTCATAGGTGCGCCCATCGCCGCCATGATGGAGGGGATGAACCACTGGCTCTCCAGCATGGCGGGCTCCGGCAAGGTGATGCTGGGGGCCATCCTGGGCGGCATGACCGCCTTTGACATGGGCGGCCCGGTCAACAAGGTAGCGACCCTGTTCGCCCAGACCCAGGTCAACACCCAGCCCTGGTTGATGGGCGGGGTCGGTATCGCCATCTGCGTGCCACCGCTCGGCATGGCGCTGGCGACCCTGCTCTCCCCCCGTCGCTACAAGAAGGAAGAGCGTGAAGCAGGCAAGGCGGCCGCCATCATGGGCATGATCGGCATCAGCGAGGGGGCCATTCCCTTTGCTGCCGCCGACCCGGTGCGGGTCATTCCGGCCATAGTCGCAGGCGGCATCGTCGGCAACATCACTGGCTTCATGATGCACAGCATCAACCATGCCCCCTGGGGTGGCTGGATAGTGCTACCTGTGGTCGAAGGCAAGATGGGTTATATCCTGGGAACCGTGCTCGGCGCCCTGACCACGGCCCTTATCGTCAACCTGCTGAAAAAGCCGGTCACCGAGGACGAGACAGTGGCAACCGCCGACAGCGGCTATCAGATCATCGAAGCGGAAGGGGAAGCGGACGTGCTCGCCATCACCGCTTGCCCCTCAGGGGTGGCTCACACCTTTCTCGCCGCCAAGAGCCTGCAAAAGGCGGCCGCCAAGGCAGGCATCAAGCTCAAGGTGGAGACACAAGGCGCCAACGGCATCATCAACCGTATCAGCGCCAAGGACGTAGCCAATGCTCGCTGCGTCATCCTGGCCCACGATGTGGCCATCAAGAACCGGGAGCGCTTCGCCAATATCGAGGTTATCGATGTGAAGACCAGGGAGGCCATCCACAACCCGGAAGGGCTACTGGCCCGCACCCTGGCAGGCAGCAAGGTGGCCTGACGAGGGCGTTTGATCCGATGTGCAACAGGAGGGGCCGAGGGCCCCTCCGTTTATTTCAATCCCTACATTTTCAATGCAACGCAGGTGTGAAGCGCCAACCGCCATATCATCGCCCCCCATCTGCAGAAGCGGGCATCAGCCTGACCAGGCAGGCCTCGCCTTGTATTGTGAGTCGCCCCCCCTCCAGATGCCGGGTCGCCATCAACAAACAGGCCATTGGATGATCGGGAACCGATTATCACCACGCACTGCTTTCCCTTTCGGGTTTAGCCCTTGACATGAGCAGTGAGCAATCAAGCCTCAAGGGGGTCGCATCCATGGCGCGGATGGATCACACTGGGCTGGCTAACAGGAATAAACTGACGGTGGTCAGGCTCTGTCTCTGCCTTGTGTTCGCTGACACACCCAGGACCTGCAGACGCAGAAAGCCGGGCAATGAACAGCGCCACATTGCGTATCTTTACTGGAAAATGGAGTCTTCAGGATGAGAAATTGGATTCGTCTCGGTATTTTTACCCTGCTTTTGCACATAGGCGTATCACCGGCGTTCGCCCAACAGAGCGAGCCGATTCAGGTAACGTCAGGCATCCAGTACCAGTTGATTGCACGCTGGGATCAGGATCAGCTGAACAAGATCCTGACCCGTGACACACCGGCCTTTGCCGGCATCACTGTCTCGTATACACCCGCGCGCAATGCCGTGCGCCTCTATCGCATCAGCTACCACTCCGTCATCCCCGAGATGGGCAACAAACCCACTGTGGCCTCTGGCCTGCTGGCTGTGCCTGACACCGGTGGCCAGGACTTTCCGACGGTCTCCTATCAGCACGGCACCGTCTATGGTCACAATGAGGTGCCCTCCTTTGCCGATCAGTCACCGGAAACCCAGTTGATGATCGCGCAGTTCGCGGGTCAGGGGTACCTGCTCATCGGTGCCGACTACTTTGGTCTCGGCACCTCGACCGAACCGGAAGGCTATATGGTCAAGGGCAGCCATCAACAGGCCACATTTGATCTGCTGATGGCCAGCCGCGCTGTGCTCGCCCACATGCAGATCGTCAGCGACAAGCTGTTTCTGGCAGGCTGGTCACAGGGGGGCTTCGTGACCATGGCCTTCCTCGAGAAACTCGAAGCGGCCGGGGTCAAGGTCGATGGCGCCGCCACCGCCAGCGCACCGCTGGATGTCTACGCCTTGATGCAGGGCTTTCTGGTCTACCCACGCAAGTTCGATGCCGTCTGGCTCAACAGCATCATGATCCTCTCATCCTTTGCCTACGAGCATTACTACGGCATACCCGGGCTCGCCCGCTCCTTGCTGACCGACGAGTATTACGACATTGCCAAGAAGGCCTATGACAGAGAGCCCTTCAATCCGTCCGACATCACCACGGATCTGCACAAGCTGATCCGCCCTGCCTATTTCGACCCTCACTATTTTGCCAACTCGGCGTTCGGCAAGCTGATCGGCTCAGCACACGCCTACCGCTGGGTCATACAGTCGCCGGTACGCAACTACTACGGGGAAACCGATGAGGCAATCACACCGGGAGTCGGTCGTATGGCGATGATGTATGCCCAATCCATGGGGTCGGGCAACCAGAACGTCAAAGCCATCTCGACTGGCCCGACTACCCATCGCGGCACCTTCGCCACCGCAGTCCCCCAGTGGAAAGCCTGGTTCGACAAGGTCGCGAAGCCGGAGTGACCTCGGCACCGACAGCACGTCCCCCCCGGCAAAACGTCGGGGGGCAGGTGACAAACACACCCTGCCCCGGTATCTACATTGGTATCGGTTCTTTGCTCTGCATTGCCGAACTGGCGGCTCTCTTTGGCCCCACCACTACAGCCCATCCCCCGATAACCGAAGCGGTTCACGTTTTTTTCATCTGAAAAGGAGTAGAGTGGGCAATCATCAAGTTGATGTTTTTATTGAAAAAGCCCCTACGGGTCATGCGATGGCATAGCGCCCTTAACCCTCGGTGGAACGCCATGATGAAGAAAAATGCGGTTGCCCTGACCCTGGCCAGTCTGTTGATGTTGCCAGCGTTTATCCCCTCCAATGCCTGGGCGACCTCGGTGCGCTCCCTGCAAAAGGAGCAAAATTACGAACAGTACATCAGCAAGCGCCAGGTGGTTGATCAACTGCTGGCGGACGCCTGGCAGGTCTTCAAGTCGCCGGCTCGCATCTCCACTGCCGGGTTCACCGCCAAGATGCCGAGCAACATGGAGCAGGTCACAGAACTGCTGCTGCAAGCCTATCAACTCGAACCCTACCGCACCGACCTGTTGATCTCGGCAGCCAACGCCCAGATTTACAACGGCAACGTGGACAAGGCCATCACACTGTTCGAGCAGGGTCTCAGCACGGCGCCAGACGATCTGGATCTGAACACCTATCTCGCCACCTGGCAGCGCTTCAAAGGCAATCAGGGCAAGGCTGATGACTATTTCAAGCGGGTGAGCGAGCTCAACAGCGGCCGCGCCGCCGATCTGAAACGCATCTTCGACACCATAGACAGAGTCAATGCCACTCCGCTCAAGGAGCGTCAGGGCCGGGAAAAGAAAAAGGGACGGCAAGCCATCGTCACCCTGGGGTATGCCCTCAACCCGGATGGCAGCATGCACGAGATCCTGCTGGGCAGGCTGGAGACCACCCGCTCCCTGGCCCAGGCCAATCCGTCTGCGCTGATCATACTGACAGGTGGCGTGCCCCAGAACCGCCAGACCGAAGGCAAGCTGATGGCCGACTGGCTGGTAAAGAAAGGGGTAGATCGCTCGCGCATCATTGAGGAGAACTACGCCACCAGCACGGTGGAAAATGCCCTCTACAGCGGCTATGCCCTGGCCCGTCACCAGATCCAGTATGCGACCCTGGTGAGCTCCGCCAGCCACGTGCGCCGTGGCCAGACCCTGCTGGAGATTGCCTGCTGGCAGAGCGGTCCCGCCGGGATCCAGATAGACAGCGTCAGCTACCCGGACAAGCCGCTCTCGGCACTGGCCAAGGTGAGCGACAGCGAACTGCTCGGCATCTACCGCGATGCGCTGCGCACCTATGGCCTCTGGAGTTACCGCTCCGCCCCCCTGCTGGAGCGCTAATAGCCAGCACTCGGCCAGAAAATAAACATGCCCACTTCATGAGTGGGTGTTTTTATTTGGTCCGCTCTCGCCCGGATGGCGACAGCTCACTATTATCTTATTTATCATCCACAGCAAGAAGCCGCCAGCGTGGCGAAAAGGCAACCAAAATACAGGCTGCAACAGCAGCCGCAGATAGCGGCCATCATCAAGTCGCCTATATTGAAAACTATATTGGCAACCTGGCAGACAAGGTAACGAAACCCAAAGATAACACATAAAGCTTTGTTTTATTTCATATTTTCATTTGATAGCACAGGGGTGATAAAATTGAAAATAATGGTTCTGCACACAACAGTTACTATCTATCTTCTTATTTAATGCCTTTCATTTATTTTTGATATAAACAACAGCAATATTTTCACACAATTAATCACTGCATTTCATCTTGTTCATTCGCTTACCATCCGCTTGTTCAGGCAATACGATGGAAACAAACGATGAAATACACGCTGATGATCTCTCTACTGGCACCCACCCTGTTGGCGGGCTGTGAACTGGAAAAGAAAGAGGAGCCCCCCTTCAAGGGGCAACATATCACCGCCGCCTATGACACAGGTGTCGTCTGTCGCCAATTGCAGCAGGAGTGGCAGCAAGATGACATCGCCAGTCAGCTCAGTTGCCACTACCTGACGGTACCACTGAATTACGACAAGGAGTGGGTCGACGTCAAACAGACCAAATGGGAGAAGCGCCCTGCGCCCACCACAGCAACCTCCTTCCTTTCCGGCAACACGACTCGCTTCTCATCCCCTTCCTGGTCAGATAGCACAACCCGGTTCTCGACTCCCTCCTGGTCAAACGGCATCGACCTGGGTCAGGTCAAGCAGGAGACCCGCAAGGTCAAGGGTGACAATATCGATCTCTTCTATGTGCACTATCGCGCCAGCGGCGACTATCGCGGCACCCTCTTTTTCAACCCGGGCGGCCCCGATTCAGCAACCCCGAGGATGGGCCCCCTGCTCACCGCGCTGCGCAATGCCGATCCTGACATTCTCAGACATTACGATATCGTCACCATGGACCCCAGAGGGGCTGGTTACAGTGCACTAGGACACGAGCTCAGAAGCTGCCTGCTAAAAGACAAAGACGGCGTCAAACCTGACATGACCCCAAGCGAGCTCGCCAGATTATTCATTGAACGGGACAAGGGCGCCCTGTCGGCGCTGAACAACAGCGGCGATCACGGCAAGGCTCTCAGCAAACTGATACTGGAACGCTGCGACGAGCCATTTCGTCGTTACGCCCCCCATCTGGGCTCCCAGGCCATAGTGCAGGACATGGATCGCCTGCGTCAGCACCTGGGGCGCGACCGGATCACCCCCATCACCTTCTCCTACGGCACCCGCCTCGCCGCCCTCTATGCCGCCCGATATCCGAGCCACGTGGCAAATCTGGTGGTCGATTCGCCGATGTCCCCCACCGAGAGCCGCTACCCGGTCATCTTCCGCGGCGATGCCGAGAATGCCAATCGCATCCTTGAGTGGCGCTTCGGGGCCGAGGCGTTGCAACGCAGCATGGTGGTGACCCGGCAGGTACGCGACAGCGGCCGCTATGTGGATAATCAGGGCAATGTGCTCGACCGCACCCACTGGGAAGATGTGATGAGCGATGCCATCAGCGGCAGCCAGCACGCCGATCAGCTCGCCTTCTGGCAGCAGGATGATGCCGGCCCCCTGTTGGCCCGCCTCACCCAGGAGCAGGACGGCGAGACGCCCTACCAGGATCTGCTGGAAATGCCCTTCTTCAGCACCATCCACTGCACCGACAATAGCGAGCCCTATGGCTGGCAGGCGCTGGATGCGGAAGATGCTGCCTTCCAGGGCGCGGGCGCCCTGCTGCTGGCCAAGAGCTTCCACACCTGCGCCGACTGGCCTTACCCCCGTCAGCCCATCGCGACTGTTGGCGCCGGCGAGATCAAGCTCCCGGCCGATGCAAAGGCCCTGGTGCTCGGCGCCGAGTTCGATCCCAACACCCCGTTTGAAGGCGCCCGCCAGATGCAGGCGGCCTTTGGCAGCGCCGCCCGTCTGGTGCGGGTGGAGCAGAGCAACCGGCACGGCCAGCTGTACTCTTCACAGTGTGCCAGGAACGCCCTCAGCACCCTGCTGCTGGGCGACAGGCAAACACTGGTGCGGGAGCAAAGCTGCAAGGCTGATTGAGCAATTGCCCTACCCCACAAAAAACAAACAAGAAGCCCGCCGAATTGGCGGGCTTCTTTATCGATGGCACAAAGAGATCAGGCGGCGATCAACTGCTCCAGATCTTGGCGAGTGAGGCGCTTGGCATCGATTTTCACGTACACAGAGTGCTCTGCACTGGCCAGCATCACATCGCTCACCCCATCGCAGGCGCGGATCTTCTGCTCCAGCGCCGGACTCGCCTCCACACCTTCCGGCAGCACGATGCGCAGGCTGCTCACATAGGGGGGCTCCTGCATGGTCAGGCTCACACCGAGCCAGATCAGGGCCAGCAGGGCGCAGCAACCAAACACCAGTGCACCGCCTCCCAGACTGTAAAAGAGCCCGCCCAGGCTGCCACCGAGAGCCACGCCAATAAACTGGCTGGTGGAGTAGACCCCCATGGCGGTGCCCTTGTAACCGGGGGGGGACTCCTTGCTGATGAGGGATGGCAACAGGGCCTCCATTACGTTGAAACCGATAAAGAAGAGCTGCAACCCGGCGAGCAGGCCCCACAGCTGCAACCCGGCCTGCCACAGCACCACTTCGGCGATCAGCATCACCAGCACGCAGATCTGGAATACCCGCTTCATCTGGCGGTGCTTCTCGGCATAGATGATGAACGGCACCACGCTCACAAAGGCGACCAGCATGGTGAACAGATAGGCCTGCCACTGACTGTCGCGGGGCAGACCGGCCTGCTCCAGCAGTGGCGGCAACGCCACGAAGCTCGACATCAGCAGGGTATGGACGCACAAAATGCCGAGGTTGAGTTTGAGCAGGCGCGGGTTGGTGAGCACGGTGCGCATCCCCCCCCTGACCATGCTGGACTCGCGGTTGAGCAGATGACTGGTCGGGGTCGGCACCAGCCAGAGAGTGATGCCAATGCCCCCCAGGGCCAGCAAGGCTATCAGCCAGAACAGGCCGGAGAGCCCCAGCGCATGGGTAATCAGGGGGCCCGTCACCATGGCAATGGCGAAGGTGATGCCAAAGCTCACCCCGATAAAGGCCATCGCCTTGGTGCGGTTCTGCTCGCGGGTGAGATCCGAGAGCAGCGCCATCACGGCAGCCGAGATGGCACCGCTGCCCTGCAAGGCGCGGCCGAGGATGACGCCCCAGATGGAATGGGTCAGTGCCGCGATCACGCTGCCCAACGCAAACATCAGCAGGCCGCCGACGATCAAGGGCTTTCTGCCGATGCGATCGGAGAGCAGGCCGAACGGGATCTGGAACAGCGCCTGGGTCATGCCGTAGATGCCGATGGCCAGACCAATCAGGGCCTCGGAGGCGCCGGCCAGTGACATGCCATAGGTAGTCAGCACCGGCAGCACCATAAACATGCCGAGCATGCGCAAAGAGAAGACGGAGCCGAGCGCCCAGGTGGCGCGGCGCTCGCCCCTCGTCATGGTGAAATCATTCATGATGGCCTCGATAGGTCAAAGAGAGAGAAGAGAAAAGGGGCGGATGACAAGGCACACCACACCCGAAAAAGCCGACAATGCGCCCCAGAGGGCGGGCCTCATAATAACAGAGCCGGGAAGGTTCCCGGCTCTGGATTCTATTGATTTTCCTGGGTTGCATCACAGCCTTGGGAGCTGGAGACACGGACCATCAGGGCAGCATGCTCACCAGCACGGGCGTCGCGTCCGGCTGGAAGTCCACCGACATCATCACGCTCAGGCAAGTAATGGTGACGATGGAGAACATGAACAGCTTGCGGGCCCAGAGGGAGTCATCGACCGCCTGCTTGTAACCCGACAGCGCCATGCCCAGCCACCAGACGCTGACCGCAGTGGCCACGATCAGATACTTGTAACCGGCGTAACCGCCGAGGAACAGCATCAGGGTCGGCACCATGAAGGCCAGTATGTAGAGGGTGATGTGGTGTTTGGCCACGACAATCCCCTTCACCACCGGCAGCACGGGTATGTTGGCGGCCTGATAATCCTTGAAGCGGAAGATGGCAATCGCATAGGAGTGCGGCATCTGCCACAGGCTGAAGATCGCCAGCAGTATCAAGGCCCCCGAGTCGAACTGGCCGCTCACGGCGCAGTAGCCGATGACGGGTGGCGCGGCACCCGAAAGGCTGCCAACCAGGGTGCCGTAAACCGAATGACGCTTCATGTAGAGGCTGTAGACCCCCACATAGACAATGAAGCCCAGCACCGCCAGCAAGGCGGCCAACGGATTGGCCGCCCAGTAGAGCAGTGCAATGCCCGCAACACCGAGCGCGCTCGCATACCAGAGCGAGACGCCGGGGGCGATAAGCCCCCTCACCAGAGCGCGGTTTTTGGTACGCTCCATGATGCAGTCGATGTCCCTGTCTATGTAGTTGTTGAACACACAACCGGAGGCCACCACCAGTGAGACACCGGCCATGGTCAGGATGAACAGGGGCACATCCAGGCTCCCCTTGGACGCCAGCAGGAATCCCCCGATAACCGAGATGAGGTTACCGAAGATGATGCCCGGCTTGGTCACTTGCAGGTATTGCTTCATCATCATTGCCAACCTGCTCAGTGAACCATCATGTTGATGTTGAGGTTGTACATGATCCACAGGGAACCCACGACCACGATGGCGATGATGAGCACGGTAAACACCAGTGCCACCAGGTTCCAGCGCTCCTCGGACGAGGTGTTCATGTGCAGGAAGTAAACCAGATGCACGAAGATCTGCACCACCGCCATGGCCACCACTGTGATCAGCATGGTCTGGTGGGTGAAGCCCCCGTCCATCACCATCCAGAACGGGATGGCTGTCAGTATGACTGACAGCACGAAGCCGATCAGATAGCTCTTGGCACTGCCGTGGCTGGCGCCATGATTGTCAACGCTATGAGTGCTCATTTACATTGCTCCCATCAGATAGACCACGGTAAACACGCAGATCCACACCACATCCAGGAAGTGCCAGAACAGGCTCAGGCACATCAGACGGGAACGGGTGCGATCAGTCAGCCCCTTCTTGGCTACCAGCACCATCATGACGATCAGCCAGATGAGACCGCTGGTCACGTGGATGCCGTGAGTGCCAACCAGGGTAAAGAAGGCGGAGAGGAAGGCACTGCGATCCGGGCCATAACCCTCGGCAATCAGGTGATGGAATTCGTAGATTTCCATCGCGATGAAGCCGGCGCCCAGCACAAAGGTCACCAGCAACCAGCCATTGACGGCAGCAGCACGGCCCTTGTTCATGGCCAGCATGGCAAAGCCGAAGGTGATGCTGCTAAACAGCAGCAGCATGGTTTCGGCAAACACGAACGGCAGTTCGAAAATATCCTTGCCGCTGGGGCCGCCGGCGGTGCCGTTGACCAGGACTGCATAGGTTGCAAACAGACATGCAAACAGGATGCAGTCACTCATCAGGTAGATCCAGAAACCGAATACCTTGTTGGCTCCGGCATCATGGTGCCCATGGTCATGGGCACCCTCGTGAGTGTGATGTAGAACGTCGGTCGCCATGGCGTCACGCCCCCTTGTTGATGTTGGCAAAATGCTGACCTTCGATGCGTTCGATCTCGTCAACCTGCACGTAGTAGTCCACATCATCGTTGAAGCTGTGGATGATCCAGGTGGCAATCATGGCGACGAAAGCGGCAATCGCCATCCACCAGATGTGCCAGATCATGGCAAAGCCGAACAGGGCACTGAAGCCTGCGATGATGACACCCGCCCCTGTGTTTTTGGGCATGTGGATCGGCGCATACTGCTTGGGCTGCTGATAGGCGGTGCCGTTTTGCTTGGCTTCCCAGAATGCATCCAGACCTGTGATGGTCGGCTCGATGGCGAAGTTGTAGAAGGGCGGCGGTGAAGAGGTCGCCCACTCCAGGGTACGGCCACCCCAGGGATCGCCAGTCAGATCGCGATTCTTCTCGCGGTCACGGATACTGACCACCACCTGGATCACCTGGCACAAGACGCCAATGGCAATCAGGCCGGCACCCACGGCGGCCACGACCAGCCAGGGGTGGAAGGCCGGATCCAGCTGCTGGCTGACCCGACGGGTCATGCCCATGAAGCCCAGCACGTAGAGCGGCATGAAGGCCACGAAGAAGCCGACAATCCAGAACCAGAAGGAGCGCTTGCCCCAGGTTTCGTCCAGGGTGAAGCCGAACGCCTTGGGGAACCAGTAGGTGATACCGGCGAAGCAGCCAAACACCACGCCGCCGATGATGACGTTGTGGAAGTGGGCGATCAGGAACAGGCTGTTGTGCAGCACGAAGTTCGCAGCCGGTACCGACAGCAGTACCCCCGTCATGCCACCTATGGTGAAGGTGATGATGAACCCTATGGTCCACAGCATGGGCGAGGTGAACTCGATGCGACCACGGTACATGGTGAACAGCCAGTTGAAGATCTTCACCCCGGTCGGGATGGAGATGATCATGGTGGTGATGCCGAAGAAGGCATTCACGTTGGCGCCGGACCCCATGGTAAAGAAGTGGTGCAACCAGACGATGAAGGAGAGCACGGTAATGGCGATGGTCGCCCACACCAGCGAGGTGTAACCGAACAACTTCTTCTTGCAGAAGGTCGCCACCACTTCCGAGAAGATCCCGAACACTGGCAGTACCAGGATATACACTTCGGGATGGCCCCAGGCCCAGATGAGGTTGATGTACATCATCATGTTGCCACCCATGTCATTGGTAAAGAAATGGGTGCCGAGGTAACGGTCAGCGGTGAGCAGTGCCACAGTGACGGTCAGGATCGGGAAGGAGGCGATGATCAAAATGTTGGCGCACAAGGCAGTCCAGGTGAACACCGGCAGACGCATCATGGTCATGCCGGGGGCACGCATCTTGATGATGGTGGCGAAGAAGTTGACGCCGGTCAGCAAGGTACCCAGCCCCGAGATCTGCAGACTCCAGATCCAGTAATCCACCCCGACCCCCGGGCTGTATTCCAGACCAGAGAGTGGCGGATACGCCAGCCAGCCGGTCTGGGCAAACTCGCCGACCGCCAGGGAGACGTTGATCAACACAACGGCGGCGGCGGTGAACCAGAAGCTGATGTTGTTGAGGAAGGGGAAGGCCACATCACGGGCACCGATCTGCAGCGGTACCACTATGTTCATCAGACCTATTACCAGCGGCATGGCCACGAAGAAGATCATGATGACACCGTGAGCGGTGAAGATCTGGTCGTAGTGGTGGGGCGGCAAAATGCCATCGCCACCGGCCGAGGCCATCACCTGCTGGGTACGCATCATCACCGCATCGGCAAAGCCGCGCAGCAGCATGATCATGCCGAGGATCAGATACATGACCCCCAGACGCTTGTGGTCGACCGAGGTGAACCACTCTTTCCACAGATACTGCCACTTGCCGAAATAGGTGATCAGCCCGGCAATGCCGAGGCCACCCAGAATGATACCGGCCACAGTCACCATGATGATGGGTTCATGGTACGGAATGGCATCGAGCGTTAATTTTCCAAACATCAGTTATTCCTCGGATCCCGCTTTCACAGAGTTGTCATCCGTCGGCATCGTCATATGCCCGGCATGATCCATTTGTGTGTCATGCGCCATGGCGTCATGGTTCATTGTTTGCTGATCCATGGTGGTGTGATCCATGGTCTCGCCGTGCGCCATCCCTTTATGCTCACCGTGGCCCATGTCACCCATGAACTTGTTGATCAGGTTGACGAACAGTCCCGGATCGGCGCTGGAGAAATACTCCACCGGATGGTATTCGGTCGGCTTGGCCAGGGCATCGAACTCCGCCATTGTGGTGAGCTGCTTGGGCGATTGTTTCACCTTGGCGACCCAGGCGTCGAAACCTGCCTGATCCTGCGTGGCGATGGCCTTGAACTTCATCCCGGAGAAACCGGCACCGCTATAGCTGCTGGAGATGCCGTCATATTTCCCGGCTTCATTGGCGATGAGATGCAGCTTGGTCTGCATACCGGCCATGGCATAAATTTGCCCGCCCAGTTTGGGAATGAAGAAGGAGTTCATGACGGTGTCAGACGTCACCCGGAAATTCACCGGCGTGTTGACCGGGAAGGCCAATTCATTGACCGAGGCAATCCCCAACTCCGGGTAGACAAACAACCATTTCCAGTCGAGGGAAATAACATCGACCAGGATCGGTTTGGCCTCGGAATCGAGCGGCTTGTAAGGGTCCAGCTCGTGGGATGTTTTCCAGGTGATGGTCGCCAGAATGACGACGATAATGACGGGAACGGTCCAGACAACCGCTTCAATCTTGTTGGAGTGAGACCAATCCGGGGTATATTTGGCGTCGGTATTGGATGCCCTGTATTTACGGGCAAATACCACTGCCATAATAATCACAGGGATCACCACAATTAACATCAGCCCCAAGGCGGTTAATATCAGTGATTTCTGCTCCAGACCAATCTGCCCTTTGGGGTTCATCAACGCCATGTCGCAGCCGGTCAGCAAGCTGGCCGATGCGATCAACAGCAAAGCACCCAAGCCCCTCTTTAATTCAAAAGGTCTCATGCAGTGTCCTCATCATTCGCAGGCGTAAAGGTATAAAAAAAGCGCATCATTATATTGCATTGAGAATGGATGTAAACAAGGTGGGAAATTAATCTGCAAGTTGTTTTCTGTTTGGAGGTGACCTGTGATGTATGTTAATGCCTTGACAGCCGCCATTTTCACAAGGCTGTGCAATTATTCACCAGCAGCATTGATTTCATTTCAATCAGAATTAGCTCAGCAAGTGAACAGTCAGTTTTAAACCCTTTATTTAATGCGGTTAAATGACTTTTCCTGTATTTACGTCAGTTGCAAGCGGCCCTGTTTTCAACAATGGAAATAACCACATAAAAAGCAGATATAAAGACTCTTACAGACCCTTAATTAATCAAAATACGCTCAAGTTAATTCCATGCTATTGGTGAGACTATCTCCTGAACATACCTGTCTCATGCATTTCATCGGGTCTGCTTCATCACAACCGTCATCATCTTGTTTAATAAGTTATTATCAAACCCATGGACTCCATCCGGATATGGCGTTAGGTTGCGCCCCTTCGTTGCCAAGCCAGTGACGAAACCGACCCTATCCCATTCCCCATTTGACTCTTCATACCACAGGGATTGCCATGAGTATCACACGCAGAGACTTTCTCAACGGCGTAGCCATCACCATAGCGGCAGGCATAGCCCCCATCAATCTGTTGCAGGCGGCAGAGGGCGGCAAGGCGCTGGCCGACAAGACGCTTGCCTATCCGCCCGCCCTCACAGGGTTGCGAGGCAACCACCCGGGCTCCTTTGAACCGGCCCACAGCATAGCCCGCGACGGCAAGCAGTATGACTTCGCCAATGTTCCCCTCGAGGGGGAGTACGATCTGGTGATCGTCGGCGCCGGGATCAGCGGTCTGGCCGCCGCCTGCTTCTATCAACAGTTACTCGGCGCGGATAAAAAGATCCTGCTGCTGGACAACCACGACGACTTTGGCGGCCACGCCAAGCGCAACGAATTCACCACGCCTGATGGCCTGCGGCTGGGTTACGGCGGCAGTGAATCCCTGCAATCGCCGCGCTCCGTCTACAGCCCCATCGCGCTCGGCCTGCTCAAGACGCTCGAGGTGAACATCGACGAACTGGCCGCCGGCTTCCAGCAGACCTTCTATCCGGATCTGGGCCTGAGCCGCGGCGTCTACTTCGACGAGAAGCACTTTGGCGTCAACAAGGTGGTGAGCGGTGACCCTGGCCACAACGTGGCCGACGACATACCCCGGGACCGCCTCAACGGCCGCCCCCTTGCCGAATTCATCGGTGACTTCCCGCTCGATGAGCGCGACCGTGCAGCCTTGCTGGCCCTGCACGAAGAGAAGATCGACTACCTCAGTGGCATGAGCCGGGAGGAGAAAGACCTCTGGATGACCCGCAACAGCTACACCAGCTTCCTGCGAGACAAGGTGGGTCTGAGCGAACGTGCAATCACTTACTTCCAGCAGCGCACCAACGACTTCCAGGCGGTCGGTATCGATGCCACCGCCTGCGCCGATGCGCGGCTCTGTGCCCTGCCTGGCTTCGACGGGCTGGATCTCACTCCTCTCGATGCCGAGGAGCAGGCGGAGCTGGACGATCCCTACATCTTCCACTTCCCGGATGGCAACGCCGGCCTGACCCGCCTGATGGTGCGCAAGCTGATCCCGCAGGTGGCGCCGGGCCACACCATGCAGGATGTGGTGCTGGCCAAGTTTGACTACGGCAAGCTCGATCTGCCGGAGCACAAGGTGCAACTGCGCCTTGGCAGCACGGCGCTGCAGGCGAAGAACATCCGCCGCACCGATGGCAGCACAGGGGTGGATGTCACCTACATCAAGGAGGGCAAACTCCATCGGGTGCGGGCCAAACAGTCAGTCATGGCCGGCTACAACATGATGATCCCCTACATGGTGCCGGAGATGGCAGAGCCCCAGAAGGAGGCCCTTCGCCAGAACGCCAAGGCACCGCTGGTCTACACCAAGGTGGTGATCAAGAACTGGCAATCCTTCGTCAAGCTGGGAGTGCACGAGGTCTACTCCCCCGCGGCGCCCTACAGCCGGGTCAAGCTGGACTACCCGGTCAACCTCGGCGGCTACGAGCATCCCAAGAATCCGGATCAGCCCATGTGCCTGCACATGGTCTATGTGCCGACCCTGCCGGGCAGCGGCCTGTCGGCCCGCGAACAGTCCCGCAAGGGACGCGCCATGATCCTCGGCATGCCGTTCGAGCAGCACGAACAGATGATCCGCGAACAACTGCAGGGAATGCTGGGCAGCGCCGGTTTCAACCATGAGCAGGACATCCTCGCCATCACGGTCAACCGCTGGTCCCACGGCTACTCCTACATCACCAATACCCTGTTTGATGACGAGGCGCAGTGCGAAAAATGGATTGAGCTGGGTCGCCAGCCCATCGGCAACATCACTATCGCCAACTCCGACTCGGACTGGAGCCCCTACGCCCACTCCGCCATCGACCAGGCCTGGCGCGCGGTCAACGAGCTGGTCGCCATGCACAAAGGAGGTGCCCAATGATCCGCGCCCTGTCACTGACCGCTACCGCCCTGCTGGCAGCCATGGCGGCCCAACCTGCGCTGGCTGGCTCCGCCATGTCGGCAGGCGAGTATATTTCCAAGCTGGGGGATTGCGCCGCCTGCCACACCAGCGAGGCCAGTACCCCGCTTGCCGGTGGCAAGGGCTTCCCGACCCCCATAGGCACAGTGTTCGCCACCAACATCACCCCTGACAAGACCCACGGCATCGGCAACTACAGCCTGCCGGAGTTCATCAAGGTGATGCGCGAAGGGGTGACCAGGGATGGTCACCAGCTCTATCCGGCCATGCCCTACACCGCCTACGCCAAGATGAGCGATAAGGATCTTGAAGATCTCTATCACTACCTGATGAAGGAGGTTCCCCCGCTGGCGGTGGCCAACAAGGAGAGCGACATCCCCTGGCCGCTCAATATGCGCTGGCCGCTGATGGGCTGGAACTGGCTCTATCACGATGACAGTCGCTTCACTCCGGTAGCGGGCAAGAGCGAGCAGTGGAATCGCGGCGCCTATCTGGTGCAGGGTGCCGGTCACTGTGGCAGCTGCCACACCCCGCGCGGGCTCGGCATGCAGGAAAAGGCCCTGACCGAGGCAGACCCCCTCTATCTGAGCGGTGCAACGCTCGATGGCTGGTATGCCCCCAATATCCGCGGGGCCCGGTACGACAAGCAGGCGATCATCGATCTGCTGAAAACCGGCCTCAGCCAGCATCAGGCCGTTTCTGGCCCCATGGCGGAAGTGATCACTCACAGCAGTCAGTACTTCAGCGACGCCGATCTCGCCAGCATCGCCACCTATCTCACCGAGCTCAGTGACGACACGCCGGTGAGCCAGGGCAACCGGGCCTACGCCAGCGCGGGCGGAAAGGCAGACTACGCCATGTACTGCTCGACCTGTCACGGGGTCAACGGTGAGGGCAATGACCACGTCATTCCTTCACTGGTGGGCAACCAGACTGTGCTGGCCGATGATCCGGCCAGCCTGCTCAACGTGCTGCTACACGGCGCCGAGACCCCGATCACTCAGGGCCATATCGGCTACCACATGCCAGGTTATGGCTGGACCCTCAACGACGAGCAGATGGCCGAGCTGGCCAATACGCTGCGCGCCTCCTGG
This sequence comes from Aeromonas sp. D3, assembly GCF_027705025.1. Taxonomy (NCBI): domain Bacteria; kingdom Pseudomonadati; phylum Pseudomonadota; class Gammaproteobacteria; order Aeromonadales; family Aeromonadaceae; genus Aeromonas; species Aeromonas sp. D3. The sequence goes on from NZ_JAPDBE010000018.1 coordinate 22,435, forward strand.
GGAAATGAAGGAGCCGCCATCAAACCGGCAGCCGTCAAGGCCCAACGCGAGCTGCACGAGTAGCACAACTGCAGACCTTCGCCATAAAAAACGGGCCTCCCATGGAGGCCCGTTTGCTGTGTGCCATCAGGGCGTCAGCCCTTGCGGGACTTGGGACCTTGGGTAGACACAGCTGACTGGTGGTAATCGGCATAAGGGAAGATATTGCGAAAACGCTGGGCGACTGGCTCCGGGATCGAACGGGAGAAGACCAGCTTGACCCCGTGCCCGTCCCGCTGACCCAGGATGCGGCCCCGCACGGGATCGTGGTGCAGGATCTGCCGGGCCTGGGCCAAAAACGCGGGGGACACCTTGCCCCGCTTGACCACCACCTTGTCCGCTTGCAACCGGATCTCGAACAGGGCTCCCCGCCCCAGCGTCATCAACCACCCGATCAGGGCAATTGCCACCAACAAGGATAACCAGGCCATCTCTTCCCTCCTAACGACTCAATGTCAGCACGTCACTCCGGGCTATTTCCACCCCCGCTGACGTCTTGCTGTCAGACAGTATAAGCGGCCCCATTGCCGGAATGTTTGGCGCGGATCACAGCCGTCGACTCACCTTGCGTTCGGTCACCCTACGCAGGTCAGCAATCCTTGCCCCAGGCCACCAGGGTGTCGCGATAGAGCGCCAGCAGCGCCTGATCCCGCACCGCCACCCCCACATGCTGGGCACGATAGTCGGCCCAGCCGTCATGAGGATGGGATTTGTCATCGAACTTTTGCAGGGTATGACCGATGGCGGGGCCACTGTTGATCACCCGCACAGGCCCCTTTCTCAGGGTGAACAGAGTCGGATCGATCACGTAGGCGATGGCGGAGGGATCATGTACGTGGCAACCATCCAGGCCGATGCGCTCCGAGTAGAAGCGCAGATAGAAACGGCTCACCTCCCACAGGAAGCGGCCCGGCTCGCCCGCCTCATCGCGCAGCGCATCCAGATAGCCACTGCTGAAGAAGCTCTGCTGGGTCACATCCAGCCCTATGATCACCACGGGCCAGTTGGCGGTAAACACCCGGTCGGCGGCATCGGGATCGTCGTGGATATTGGCCTCGGCATAGGGGGTGACGTTGCCGCGATGACCGTTGACGCCAAAGGCACCGCCCATCACCACCACCTGCTTCACCAACCCGGTGATCTCCGGTGCCTCCTGCAGCGCCAGCGCCAGGTTGGTGAGCGGCCCTATGGTAACCAGGGTGATCTCGCCGGGGGCGGCTTTTACTGCGTCGACTATGTATTGCCACGCCGGGCGTGCATCCGGGGCGAGACTCACCTCCCCGGCCTCGACATCGCCGAAACCACTCGGGCCGTGCACGACAGTGGTCGGCCCCACGGGATCGCGCAGCAGCGGCGCGGCCGCGCCCTGGGCGACATCTGCCTTCATGCCGTACTTCTGCTTGAGCCAGAGTGCATTGCGGGTGCCATTGTCGATGGTGGCGTTGCCAAAGACGGTAGTGATGGCGATGAGATCGATGGCGGGGTGCGCCTCGGCAAACAGAATTGCCATGGCGTCGTCGATACCCGGGTCGGTATCCAGAATGATTTTGTGGCTCATAGGGCCTCCAGACAACAACGGAACTGCCAGTGTAACGACACCCTGCCCGTTTAACAGCGCTGTGATCACACCCTGACGATTGCCTTTCCCCGGAGCGGGTCGAGTGGCGTCTTCTTGAGCAGAACGGGTGGCAGAGACAGGCCGGTAACCTGACAGTCGGCCTGCGCAGCGAAAGAGTGCTGAAATAGTGGGCAACCGGACGGCCGCGGATAGCTGCCGCCTTGTGAGCCGCCGCGCGGAATGGTATCACTTGGCCTCATTGACCACTTATCTCACCCACCTGCCGAGGCGCCATTGTGATCACCCTGATTAAAGAGTCGGACCAGCTGAAGATGCCCTGGAAGAACAAGCAGGGCACCACAGCCCAGATCCTCATCTCTCCCAGGGGAGCGACTCTGGACAAGCTCGACTTTGACTACCGTCTGAGCTCGGCCCCCATCAAGGAAGCCGGTATGTTCTCCCGTTTCCCGGGTTATCAGCGCATCCTGCTGCCCGTCAGCGGCGCCGGCTTCGTGCTCAACGGCCATCCTTACGCCACCCTGGAGGCGGCCCATTTCAGCGGGGATGACGAGACCCACTGCGCCTTGCTGAAAAAAGAGGTGACGGATCTGGGGCTCATCTACGATCCTGCGCGCATCAGCGCCAACGTACGGGTGCTCAATCTGCCGTTTCCCCTCACCCTGACTCTGGAGGCCGACAAAACCTACCTCTGCCATCTGCTGAGCGGTCAGCTCACGGTTCAGGATCATACCGTGGCGGTCAACGACACCCTGGTGGTGACCGGCGAGGAGAGCATACGGCTGGAGTGCCAGAAGAAGACCGCCATCGCCTTCTTTACCCTGCAAGCCAGATAGGGGAGAGGCCCGCGCAGGCCATTGGAGACGGGATCACCGTTTGGGGGCGCGGCCCCCGCTGTCGAGACAGGCCTGCATGGTGTCGTAGGGAACATAGTGCTTGGTGCGGCTGTAGTAGGTGCCGCCCTGGGGGTGGCAGATGCCGTTGCGGCTCTTCTTGACCGGGGGCTCAGCCGCCAGCGCCAGGGCACACACCAGCATCAGACAACAGCTGACAACCCATTTGACTGCGCTCATCACTCACATCCATTCAGTGTCCGGGCCAGCAGGCCCCGCTTGCTGCCTATTTTATCCCGCCCAAAGCGCGGCCACTCCTTGCCAGATCACGAAATGAATCATTTATTCAATCGCTTGGCTCATCTACATCCGCGATCGACACAAGATTTGCGCATCATAAAAAAGCCGGGGCAGCCCGGCTTTTTCTTCATGACAACCAGAACAAGCGGCTTAGCCGATCTTGAAGCTGCCCTTCATCATGGCGAAGTGGCCGGGGAAGGAGCAGAAGAAGGTGAGGTCGTTACCAGCCAGGCCGTCGGTTTTGAAGGTCACGCTGGTGCTCTCGCCGCCGCCAATCATCTTGGTGTGGGCCAGCACCCGCGGATCATCCTTGGGCAGGTAGTTGTTGTCGGCACCGGCACTCATGCCGGCGGTGGCGACAGTCTGATAGTCGGCGGTGTTTGACAGCACCCAGTTGTGGCCCATGGCGGTCACCGGCATCTTGCCTGTGTGATTGAGGGTCACTGTCACCTCTTTGCAGGTCGCCGGTACGCTCATCTCTTTGAGGTTGAACTGCATGGCATCATTGCCTTCGATGACCAACGCGCACTCATCGGCCAGAGCCGGGGCAGCCAGGGTGCTCAGAAACAGCAGGGTAATCGCCTTTTTCATCATCTTCTCCTTTGATTGGCAATAGATGGCAACACAATTGCCTCAGGCTGTGATCCACAACGGGCAAAGATGCTGTCAAAATCGACCTTATTCTACTCAAGTGTTGTCAATCGGCTATGGCTTTAGTGCAAAGCTGCGGGTCAAGTCACCAGATTGACCTTATTAACAACAGACCTTGAGCCTGAATGGATACGCACCCGCCTCGTCATAGGCCCACCTGTGTTTAATTTTGTCCGCGATTTTGTGCGCCAGACACTCGCCACCCGCCAACCTCTTGGCTAAGCTGGCGCCCCTGTGGCACAACGCCCTGTTTGAGATAGAGATGTTGCTTATGTCGTTCACCTCCATGTCGGCCCTGCGTGGCCTGCTGTTACCTCTGGTGCTGATGTTGACCGCCTGCCAGCCAGCCCCCACCCAGACCCGCATTCAGGGTCAAACCATGGGCACCTACTATGTGGTGACGGTGAACGATCCCTATCCGGGCGGTGAAGCAGAGCTGAAGCGTGAGCTGGATGCCCTGCTGGCGCGGATGAACAAGGAGATCTCCACCTATGACAAGAGCTCCCTCATCTCCCGCTTCAACCAGGGGCCAGCCAACCAGCCCATGATGATTCCGGCCACCATGGCAACCATAGTGCAACAGGGCATTGATACGGGACACCTCAGCCAGGGCAAGCTGGATGTCACAGTGGGCCCTCTGGTCAACCTCTGGGGATTCGGGCCGGACATGCGCCCGCTCAAGAAACCCAGTGACGCACAGATCGCCAAGGCGCGTCAGAGAGTGGGTATCGACAAACTGACCCTGACCCCGCAGGGGGATCACTTCCTGCTCAGCAAGGCAATCCCGGATCTCTACCTCGATCTCTCTACCCTGGGGGAAGGCGCCGCATCGGATGAAATCGCCGTGTTGCTAGAGAGCAAGGGCGTCCACAACTATCTCATTGAAGTGGCGGGTGCCGTGCGCAGCAAAGGCAACAACAGCAAGGGCAAGCCCTGGCGCGTCGCCATTGTCAAACCGGCGGATCAACCCGGCGCCTTCTCCGATGTTGTGACCCCCAATGGCATGGCCCTCAGCACCGCAGGCAGCTATCGCAACTACTACGAGCTCGATGGTCAGCGTTACTCCCACATTATCGACCCGGCAACAGGCGCCCCCGTGACCCACAAGCTGGTCTCCGCCAGCGTGATGGCCAACACAGCGCTGGAGGCCGACGCCCTCGATACAGCACTCATGGTGATGGGGCCTGATCAGGCAATGGCCTTCGCCAAAGAACATCAGCTGGCGGCCTATCTCATCATCAAGACGGAGCAGGGCTTTACCGCGAAATTCACCCCCCAGTTTGCCCCTTATCTGGTGCAAGAGAAGCCATAAACCGTATGGCCCCGCTGAAAAACAGCGGGGCCGGCCCATGTTCAATTGCCTGTCTGCGCGCTTTGGTGGCACACTTCTGTTATCCGCCCGTAGCGCCTTGACCCTGACAGATGCAGACACCGGAACCCGAAGCAGAGAAAAAAGTCCAGCCCAAGCCCAAACGCATCTTGCTGGTCAACGAACAGCGATCCTTTCAGGTGATGATGAAGGCCATGTTGATCAACCTGGGCATCAATCGCATCACCTATGTCAATTCGGCCGAGGAAGCCCGGCGCCGCTGTCAGAAAGAGACCTTTGACATCTATCTGCTCGACTACGAACTGGGGGGCGGCGAGAACGGGCGTCAACTGCTGGAAAGTCTGCGGGATCAGCATCTCATCCCCCCCCAGAGCGTGGTGATCATGGTGAGCGCTGACAGCTCCCGCGCCATGGTGCTGAGTGCGCTGGAGGCCGAGCCCGACGAATACCTGATGAAGCCCTTCTCCCAGGAACAGTTTTCCTTTCGCCTCAAGCGTGCCCTCGCCCGCCGCCAGGCGCTGGAGAGCGTCTTCACCGCCCTGGCCAAGGACGATCTGCCTGCTCTGCTGGCCATCTGTGCCGAGCGAGCCGATGCGGTGCCCCGCTTTGCCAACTTCTGCCGCTGCCTGCAAGCCGATACCCAGCTCAAGCTGGGGCAGGCCAAGGAGGCGCGCAGCCTGATGCGCCAACTGCTGGCCGGGCAAGAGAACAGCTGGGCTCGGCTGACGCTGGGCAAGGCGTGCCACACCCTGGGCCTGAACGAGGAGGCCGTGAGCCACCTGCAGGCTACCCTCAAGAATACCCCGCTGATGGTGGAGGCCCACATGTGGCTGGCGGAATCCCAGCTGGCCCTTGGCAATGACGAGCTGGCACAGCAGGAGCTCAGGCGAGCGGTGGATATTTCGCCCCAGTCGGTGCAGCTCTCCCGCCGGCTGGCAGAAGTGTGCCTGCTACGCCACGACTACGCCCAGGCCAAGGATGTATTGCTGTCCCTCATCGACCTGTCGCGCAACTCCATCCATCGCACCCCTCACTATCTGGGGGCCTATATCCAGACCCTGACCCTGTACGCCCTCAACAGCAACGACAGCTACCACATCGCCAATCTGCAGAAACAGGTGAATTCGGCCCTGTCTCGCATCCGCGATTCGCTGATGATGGCGGAGTTCAACTACCCGGTGTTCGAGCAGATCTGCCAGGCCAGGGTGCAGATCGCCCTGGGGGAGCTGCTCAAGGGCAAGAAGATGCTCTATCGCGCCAACCAGAACTGGCTCGACCAACCGGCCACCATGCCCCCCAGCCTGCTGGGCGAGACCATACTGGCCCTCTACCAGCTCGGCGAATTCGAATACGCAGAGAGCCTGCAGGCACTGCTGGCAGAGGATGAAGACAGGCTGCTCACCACCTGCATCCAGGCCACCCGTGATGACAAGACAGTGCTGGAGCGGCGTCAGCGTTACCAGCAGCTCAACGATCTCGGTATCAAGGCCTATCAGAGTGGTGAGCTGGAGCAGGCCCTCGGCCACTTTCGTGAGGCCCTGCGCCGCGCCCCCGCCAATACAGGTGCTGCCCTCAACAAGATCCAGGTGCTGCTGCAACTGATGCAGAAGAATCGCAAGAGCCCGGAGTTTGGCGCCGAGTGCAAGGAGACGCTGGAGGTGCTGGACGGCATCCCCCTCAACCCCACCCAGCAGGATCGTTTTCGCAAGCTGCGTCAGGAGTTTACCCAGCTCAGCTGACCCGGAAGCGGCTCCCCTCGCCTATGCTGATACAGACTTGGCGAGGGGAGGAGAACCGCAATGGCGATGTGTCGATATCTGGTGGCGGACGGGCGTCACTGCAGCGAGGAGGCAGGGGAGCACGAGCTGTGCCGCTGGCACGATCCCCACGCCGATCATCAGGATCCCCAGACGGCGCATGAGCTTGAGCACTACATTCATCAGGGCGGTCTGTGCCACGGCCTGCAACTGGCTCGTGCCAACCTGGCCGGGCTCAATCTGGTGAAGAAGGGAGCACCACAGGGCTTCTTGCTGGAGCAGTGCAACTTCTATCGGGCCAACCTGCAAGGTGCCCACCTCTACGGCATTCGCATCAAGGGCGGCAGCCTGATGAAGGCGGATCTCAGTGACGCCAACCTCCACTGCGCCGAACTCGACGACGTCAATCTGCTCGGCATCCGCTGGCACAACACCCGCCTCGACAACCTCAACACCGGCAAACGACTGATGCAGGAGCGGCGCGGACGCAGCGAGCGGGATCCGGCGCAAGCCCGCATCTGGTTCAAGGAGGCCGAAGAGACCTACCGGGATCTGCGCAAAGCCTCGGAGGCGCAAGGCATCTTCACCATGTCAGGCCGCTACATACAGCGGGAGCTCACCATGCGCCGCCTGCAACTGCCGCTCTGGTCAATCCAGAGATTCACCTCCTGGATAGTCGATCTGTTCTGCGGCTACGGCGAGGCGCCGATGCGGGTGGTGCTCTTCTCCCTGCTGCTCATCTTCATCTGCAGCATCTTCTACTTCTTCTTCGGCCTGAGCTTCCAGGGTGAGCACCTTATCTACCAGCCCGGCGCCCCCTTCGAACAGAACGCCATCTTTCTGCTCGAATGCCTCTACTACAGCGTGGTGACCTTCACCACCCTGGGGTATGGCGACTTCACTCCCGTCGGCCTGTCGCGGATCTTTGCCGCCTTCGAGGCCTTTACCGGCAGCTTCACGCTGGCGCTGTTTGTGGTGGTGTTCGTTAAAAAGATGACCCGTTGAGTGGCGCCGCCCTCCCCGGCCAGCGTTGGCGCCGGGGCAAGCGCCCACGCCAGCGGGGCCAAGCCGGCCCCTGAACTTGCATCCGCGGCGGATTCCTAGTCCAATAGCGACTTATAAAAATGACATGAGCATCCCGGACATGAAGATCATCTCTTTTAATATCAATGGCCTGCGCGCCCGCCTTCATCAGCTGCAAGCCATCATCGACAAACACCAGCCGGATGTGATCGGCCTGCAAGAGATCAAGGTACACGACGAGGCCTTCCCGCTGGCAGACGTGGAAGCCATGGGCTATCACGTGGAATTCCACGGTCAGAAGGCCCATTACGGGGTGGCCATCATGAGCAAGCAGAAGCCGGTCGAGGTACAAAAAGGCTTCCCTACCGATCCGGAAGATGCCCAGCGCCGCATGATCATGGCGACTTTCAAACGGGAGGATGGCTCCCTCATCAAGGTGATGAACGGCTACTTCCCCCAGGGGGAGAACCAGGATCACGAGACCAAGTTCCCGGCCAAGCAGAAGTTCTACGAGGACTTGCAGCACTATCTGGAAACTCACCACACCCCGAATGATCAACTCGTGCTGATCGGGGATGTGAATATCTCCCCCACGGATCTCGACATCGGCATCGGCGAGGCAAACCGCAAACGCTGGCTGCGAGAGGGCAAGTGCTCCTTCCTGCCCATCGAGCGCGAATGGATGGAACGCCTGAAAGGGTTCGGCCTGACCGACACCTTCCGCGCCGCCAACCCCACGGAGTGCGAGCGTTTCTCCTGGTTTGACTACCGTTCAAAGGGCTTTGACGAGAACCGCGGCCTGCGCATCGATCTCATCATGGCCTCCGACGCCCTCAAGGACACAGTGACCGAAACCGGCATCGACTACGAGCTGCGCGGTATCGAGAAACCCTCCGACCACGCTCCCATCTGGGCCACCTTCGCCTGATAAATTCACACAGTGGGGACGTTTGACTCCCCACTGTGACCCAGCCCCCACTTCCCCCTCCCCTTTCCTTCTTATAATTCCCGACAAACCTCCCGGATCATGAGCAATGCTCATAATGGAGTACGCCCGCACCATCAGGATAACCATTGTCGCTGGCCTGACGCCCATCTCCTCATTGGAGCTGACAACATTCAACACCGAGCAGCTTGGGTTCAATGTCTGTGCTCTATCATTTAAAAACTATTTGTAATCCAATAAGTTGAATTATTAATCATGCAGTTGATGACATCAGTTCAGAACAGGGGTGGGCACGACGATCGCTGCCCATTCAACAGGAGTGCGATGATGAAGGTGCAAAACGTCGGGGAAAGTATGTTCAAGCGTGGCTGGATTGCTCTGGCACTGGTCAGCGTGCTGGCTGGCTGTGGCGACAAACCAGCCAGTAGTGCCCAGGTACGCCCCCCTGTGCCCGTGGTAGTGGCCGAGGCCAAACTGACCGATGTGCCGCTGACGACCGAGATGGTGGGAGAGACGGCGGGTTATCGCGAGATCGAAGTTCGCTCCCGGGTAAACGGCATCCTGCTTGAACGCACTTATGTGGAAGGGCAACCCGTGACAGCAGGCCAGGAGCTGTTCCTCATCGATCCCGCCCCCTACAAGGTGGCACTGGAACAAGCCAAGGGGGCCCTGGCTCAGGAACAGGCCCGGTTCAACAAGGCACGCGCCGATCGGGACCGCATCATACCGCTGTTCAAACGCCAGGTTGTGAGCCGCAAGGACTATGACGACACCATCGCCAACTACGAAGCGGCCATTGCCAGCCGCCAGGCCGCACAGGCAACAGTCAAAGAAGCAGAACTCAACCTCAGCTACACCCAGGTGACGGCACCGATTGATGGCATGGCGAGCAAGAGCTCCCAATCCGAGGGGAGTCTTATCTCAACCAATGCCAACAGCAGCCTGCTCACCACCATCACCCAGTACAACCCGCTCTACGTCAATTTCTCCTACTCGGAACAGGACCGTCTCAATTTTGAAACCTCGGTGCGAAAAGGATTGATTGAGGCCAAAGACACCACCAACTGGCGTACCCATATCCGTCTCGCTGATGGCTCCGTCTATCCCCAGGCGGGCAAGCTCAACTTCTCCGATAACCGGGTCGACCCGCAGACGGGAACAATTCGGGCCCGCGCCATCTTTGACAACAAAGAGGGGGTCCTGCTACCGGGTCAATTTGTCCGACTCACCATCGACCTGGGTATTCGTAAAAACGCCATAGTGGTGCCCGCCAGAGCGATTGTGCAATCCCAGGCCGATCGCATGGTGATGGTGGTGGACGGCGATGACAAGGTGGTACCACGCCCGGTCAGACTCGGTCCGGCCATTGCAGAAGGAGTGCTGATCGAGAGCGGCCTTGATGCAGGCGAGCGTTACATCGTAGAGGGGCTGATGAAAGCCAGACCCGGCAGCATAGTCAAACCTGTCTCGGCCCAAGAGATGCAGGCGATCGGCGACCAGATGGCCAGCAAGCCAGCGGCCAGGTAAGGAGCTCGTATGTTTTCCAAGTTCTTCATTGAGCGCCCCATCTTTTCCTGTGTGATATCGATCATTATCGTACTGGCAGGATTGGCCGCCATGCGTTCCCTGCCCGTCGAGCAGTTTCCGCAGATCACGCCCCCCGTGGTATCGGTCACGGCCTTTTACCCGGGGGCAACCCCCGAAGCCATCTCTCAAACCGTTGCAGCCCCACTCGAGCAGCAGATCAACGGGGTTGAGCATATGGTGTACATGCAATCTGGCTCCGCCTCCAATGGCCAGATGAACCTCAACGTCTATTTCGAGATCGGCACCGATCCGGATCAGGCCACCATCAACGTCAACAACCGGGTCTCGGCCGCCATGGCCCAACTGCCGGAAGAGGTGAAAAAGCAGGGAGTCACGGTCAAGAAAAAATCGACCTCCATCTTGCAGGTCATCACCCTGGTGTCACCCAACCAGTCATTTGATACGACCTACCTGTCGAACTATGCCCTGCTCAACATCATCGACGAGCTCAAGCGGATACCTGGCGTTGGCGACACCATGCTCTTTGGTGGCACTGACTACGCCATGCGGATCTGGCTGCGCCCGGATCGTCTTGCCCAGTTGCAGCTGACCCCGGGCGATGTGATTGGCGCCATCCGTGAGCAGAACACCCAATTTGCCGCAGGCAAAATAGGGGCTCAGCCCACCAGCACGCCCATCGACTTCACTTACACGGTGCAGACCAAGGGGCGCCTTGAGGATGTCAAAGAGTTCGAGAACATCATCATACGATCCATGCCAAATGGCGCCAAAATTCGGGTCAAGGACATTGCCCGGGTCGAGCTGGGTGGCAAGGATTACGACATAGTCGCTCGCGCAAACGGCAAACCTGCCATCGGTATCGCCACCTATCTGCAACCGGGTGCCAACTCGGTTGCCGTGGCGGATGCCGTACACGCCACCATGGCGCAACTGCAAACCCGGTTTCCGCAGGATATCGAGTATCAGATCCCCTATGACACCACCGAGTTCGTAAAACTCTCCATTGAGGAGGTAGTACATACCCTGTTTGAAGCCATGGTGCTGGTGTTCGTGGTGGTTTACCTCTTCTTGCAGAATTTCCGCGCCACCCTGATCCCCTGTATCGCTGTGCCGGTGTCCTTGATCGGCACCTTTGCCGGCATGCTGCTGCTGGGCTTCTCTATCAACCTGCTCACCCTGTTCGGTATGGTGCTGACCATAGGCATAGTGGTGGATGACGCCATAGTGGTGCTGGAGAACGTGGAGCGCAGCATGCGCGAGCGAAAGCTCTCGGCGCCGCAAGCCGCCATTCTCGCCATGCAGGAGGTGTTCAGCCCCATAGTCGCCACCACCCTGGTCCTGTGCGCCGTGTTTATACCCGTGGCCTTTATGGGTGGCATGATAGGGGTGATGTACAAGCAATTTGCCATCACCATCGCCGTCTCTGTGGTCATCTCCAGCATCATTGCCCTGACCTTGTCACCGGCCTTGTGTGCTGTCTTGCTCAAGGACGGCCATCAGGAACCCGCTCGCTTCTTCGTCTGGTTCAATCACCGCTTTGACCAGCTCACCAGAGGATATGTGCGTGGGGTGGCTTTCCTGAATCGCCGGGTGGCACTGGCCTTCAGCATCATAGTGACCATGCTGCTCGCCAGTTATCTGCTGTTTATGAAAGTACCGGGGGAACTGGTACCGGATGAGGATCAAGGCTACCTCATCTCTGCCATCATGCTGCCAGACGCAGCTGCACTCACTCGCACTCAGGCGCTGGCTGACAAGTTTGACCAAATCGCCATGGCCAACCCGAACGTGAAGGATGTCGTCACCTTCTCCGGTTTCGACATTCTCTCCAGTGCTGTGATCAGCAACAGCGGCCTGAGCTTCATCACCCTCAAGGACTGGAGCGAGCGAAAAGACGCAGGACAAGACTCCTTCTCCCTGGCGAATACCTTTCAAGGCATGAGTCTGATGGGGCTGGCGGATGGCTTTGTGGCCTCCTTCAATCCACCGCCCATCCAGGGGATGTCCACCACGGGGGGACTGGAAGGGTATCTGCAAAACCGCACGGCAGCGATGCCAAGACCTTCTCGGCAGAGGTTGAACATTTCCTGGCCGCAGCCAGAGAACGGCCTGAGTTTGCCAGCGTCACCTCGACCTATCGCGCCAATGTCCCTCAGGTCTATCTGGATCTTGATCGGGAAAAGACCAAGGCGTTGGGGCTGCCCATCAATGCGGTGTTCGACACCATGCAGGCCACCTTCGGTCAGGTTTACGTCAACGACTTCAACCAGTTCGGTCGTACCTATCGGGTCCAGCTTCAGTCAGAAGCGGATTATCGCGCCAAGAAGGGCGACATTCGCAACATCTATGTCCGTTCCGACAAGGGCGAGATGATCCCCCTTAGCAGCCTGGTGACGGTACGTGACGCCAGCGGCCCCGAGTTGGTGGAACGTTTCAATGTGTTCCCTGCCGCCAAGATCATGGCGCAACCCGCACCGGGATACAGTTCAGGACAAGCCATTGCCGCATTGGAAGAGATCGCGAACAGTACCCTCGGCAACGATGCCAAACTGGAGTGGACCGGCTCTGCCTATCAGGAGAAAGCCTCTGCCGGCAGTGCCGGCATGGCGTTTGGCTTCGGCATAGTGATGATTTTCCTCATTCTGGCGGCCCAGTACGAACGCTGGAGCCTGCCGTTTGCGGTGATCACTGCGGTTCCCTTCGCGCTGTTCGGGGCCCTGCTCGCCACCTGGGCCGTGGGCCTCACCAACAACGTCTACTTCCAGATTGGGTTGGTCACCCTAGTGGGGCTGGCGGCCAAGAACGCCATCCTGATTGTGGAGTTTGCCGTGATGAAGCATGAGGAAGGGATGAGTATTGCCGAGTCGGCACTGGAGGCGGCGCGCCTGCGTTTTCGCCCGATTGTCATGACATCGCTGGCCTTTATTCTCGGCTGCATCCCCTTGATTACATCGAGCGGTGCCGGTGCGGCCAGCCGCCATGCCCTCGGCTGGCCGGTCATTGGCGGCATGCTGGCCGCCACCTTTATCGCCATCTTCTTTATCCCGCTCTTCTTCCGCTTGATCATGCAAGGCTCGCAAAAGAAGCGCTAATACCGTTATCAATCAATATGGTATTTGCTCAAACGCCTTCGCTCTGCGAGGGCGTTTTTATTCAAATCAACTCGGCTCAATCACCTAAACTCTGGGAGATTTGAGGGGGAGTATTTCTATGCTGGTTCAGCTTTGGCTCGCTGCGGCACTTGCCGGATCAAACATGACAGCCTGTGGTCACCATGACTATCCCCCGTGGAACTGGCATGCGGGCGGTAAAATCGTGGGTGTCTGCGCCGAAGTAGTGAGCACCCTCTATCAACGGCTGGGGCTCAACGTTAACCTTGACTACGTAGGCCCCTGGGCCCGTTGCCAGCAAAAGGTGGCCTCCGGCGAGGTAGACATCAATATTTGTGCCCTGCGCAACGGCGAGCGTGAAAGCTACTCCCGCTTCACGCAAACACCGATGGCCATCAATGACATGGCTGTGTTTGTTCGCCAGCCCAGCCCGCGTCTCTTGGAGCAACGGGAGGATCTGGCCGGGCTAAGGGGAGCCATGATGATCGGGGTCAGCCTTGGCAGCGAGCTGGACACTTTTCTGGAAGAAAATACCCGGATCCACAGGGTCAACTCCCTCAAGCAGGTCTTTGGGCTGCTGGCCAGCGACAGGGTCGACTTTGTGCCCTACGGTCGCTCTTCTGGTCGCCTCTTTTTACGGGAAAATTACCCGGATAGCGGTCTGGCCGATCTGCTCTGGCCCCTGCAACAGGGAGAACTCTACATCTCGGTGTCCCTCAACTCCCCCCACCTCGATACCCTGGAGAAACTCGAACCCATGTTGCAGGCTCCGGGTATGGGTCAGTGGATAGATCAACTGCTGGACAAATACAGCACCCTCTATCTGGAGCAGCAACGACAGACTCAGCAGATGCCTTGACCTTCTCCCGCGAGTAAGGTTTAGATTTGCCCCATCCCTTGCCAGAGTTGACACATGATGAGTTTGGTTCGATTGCCCACCCTGCTATTGGCCCGGCTGTTGCTGGCGCTGATGCTTGTCTGCAATCTGACCCTCTGTATCAGCTGGCACGGGACCGATGTCATCTCCTCCACCATGACGACCGGCAGCGACAACGCAACCATGAGTGCGACCGCCATGCAGGGGCTCGCCTGTCACACAATGGCAGCCGATGATGGAGAGCAAGGCAATGCCATGAGCCAGGGAGATTGCCAGATGCACGGCGGCCTCACCTCGCCAACCGGGGGCGGCCTGCCACTGCTGGCCGCGCTGCTGACCTTGCTCGCCCTCCCCCTTTTGCTGCTGCCCCATTTGGGGGCCGCCAGTCATCTGTTCGATCACTGGCTGCGGGATCCCTTCCTGCGCAGCCGCGGTACTCATCCCCCCTCCTGGCCCCGCCGACATCTGATGCTGTCGGTGCTGCGCCACTAGAAGGATCTTCTCCCGTGCATGGGACAAGGCTGACCTTGCCCGACACTGCACGTCCTTGCCTGACCCTGTGACGGCTGGCACCGCCAGCAATAGCAGGGAGCCGTGCGTCCGCTGACTCGTCAGCAACGCCCCGTTTGCCGCCCAGCCTGTGTGATCTGCTGCGATAGATGCAGCAACCAGATGCTCGTTATGCGTCTGTCACCATCACAAGCTGGCGGCCTGATAGAAGAGAAGATGCACATGTCATCTGCCCGATTGACCGAGCCAGTTGCCGCTCACCCTTGCACCATTAGCGCCCGCCTGATGCAGGTCGGAGGTTCCCTATGAGCCATAAATCAAGCCAAAAGCTGCTTGTCTCAGCCCTGCTGCTGGCCCTCGGGGCCGGTGGCGGCTACTGGGCCGCCAAACAGACTGGCGACGGTGCAACCGCCAAAGAGAAGACGCCCCTTTACTGGGTCAACCCCATGGATCCCCGCGACAAGCGCGACGGCCCGGCCAAGGACAACATGGGGATGGACTTTATCCCCGTCTATGAGGAGCAGAAAAACGGCTCGCCGGGCACAGTCACCATCAGCCCCGAGATCCAGCAGAACCTGGGGGTGAGACTGGCCAAGGTCGAGCGACTGCCTATCCACCAGCAGATCGAGACGGTGGGCTATGTCGGTTATGACGAAGATCGGCTGGAGGCCATCAACGCCCGCATGGCGGGCTGGATCCGCACCCTTGCCATCAAGAGTGAGGGGCAGAGAGTCACCAAGGGGAGCCTCATCTATGAGCTCTACGCCCCGGATCTGGTCAATGCCCAGCACGAGTACCTGCTGGCGCTCAACACGACCAATCCCCTGCTGCTGCGCGCCGCCGAGGGCAAGCTCAAGTCCCTGCAGGTACCGGCGGATCAGATAGCCGCCCTCAAACGCAGCCGGCAGGTGCGCGAAACCATCAGCATTTATGCCCCCAGCAGCGGTTATGTCTCTGAGCTCAAAGTGCGCGAGGGGCAGTATGTAGAGCCCGCCGCAGCGCTTTTCAACATCAGCACCCTCAAGCAGGTGTGGGTCAGTGCCGAGGTGTTCGAGCGCCAGGCCGCCCAGCTGAAAGTGGGAGATCCGGTCACCATGACCCTGGATTACGCTCCAGGCCGCCGCTGGCTGGGACGGGTAGATTACCTCTACCCGACCCTGGATGCCGCCACCCGTACCCTCAAGGTGCGGCTGCGCGTTGACAACCCGGACGAGTTTTTGAAACCCAATATGTTTGCCAAGGTGGCCATTCGCACCGGCCAGGGGGAACCCCGGCTGGTGGTACCGAGCGAAGCGGTGATCCGCACCGGTAGCCAGGACAGGCTGGTGCTGGCGCTGGGGGATGGCAACTTCAAGTCGGTCGCCGTCACCCTGGGCCCCCAGTTTGGCGACAAGGTCGCCATCAAGGCAGGGGTAGAAGCGGGTGACAGCATAGTCAGCTCGGCCCAGTTCCTGCTCGACTCCGAATCGGCCATCGATTCGGACTTCCAGCGCATGACAGCGGTGCGCCCGGCGCAGGTGTGGACTCAAGGGACTGTACAAAGCATGGATCTGGCCAGCCGCACCCTGATGGTGGCCCACCCGCCCATCCCCGAATGGCAGTGGCCCGCCATGGAGATGGAGTTCACCGTCGCCGAAGGAGTCGATATCAGCAAGCTGGCCGAGGGGCAAAGCCTCCATCTGCAGGTGATACAAGAGGGGGATGAGTACCGCATCACCAACATCCATCAGGAGAGTGCCAAGGAAAGTGCCCCGGCCACCGGCCACGCTAAGGAGCAGGCAATAGATGAGATGGAAGGCATGGACCCTAGCCAGCACGGTATGGGGGCCAAGCCATGATCCCCTCGCTTATTCGCTACGTTGCCGACAACCAAGCTCAGCTCTCTGCGCAACATAAGAAAGGAGCCAGATCATGATCCCTGCCATCATTCGCTGGTCCGTGGGCAACCGCTTTCTGGTACTGCTGTTGACCGTCATGCTCACCGCCTGGGGGCTCTGGTCGGTGAAGCAGACCCCGGTGGATGCCCTGCCGGATCTCTCCGACGTGCAGGTGATCATCAAGACCTCCTACCCGGGTCAGGCGCCCCAGGTGGTGGAGGATCAGGTGACCTACCCGCTTACCACCGCCATGCTGGCGGTGCCGGGGGCCACCACGGTGCGCGGCTACTCCTTCTTCGGCGACTCCTTCGTCTATGTGCTGTTTGACGACAACACCGACCTCTACTGGGCCCGTGCCCGGGTGCTGGAGTATTTGAGCCAGGTGGCCCCCAATCTGCCCGCCTCCGCCCGCCCCCAGCTCGGCCCCGATGCCACCGGGGTAGGCTGGGTCTATCAGTACGCCCTGGTGGACAGAACCGGCAAGCATGATCTCAGCGAGCTTACCTCGCTGCAGAACTGGTTCCTCAAGTACGAGTTGCAGACGGTGAATGGCGTCTCCGAGGTCGCCACCGTCGGCGGCATGGTGCGCCAGTATCAGGTACGGGTCGACCCCGACAAGCTGCGTGCCTACGGCATTCCGCTCTCCCTTATCGAGACCGCCATCAAACAGGGCAACCAGGAGACAGGCGCCTCCGTCATCGAGATGGCGGAAGCTGAGTACATGGTGCGCTCGAATGGCTATTTGAAGAGCGTGGAAGACCTCAAGCAGATCCCGCTCGGCACCACTGTGCGCGGCGCCCCGCTGCTGCTGGGGGATGTGGCGGATGTGGTCACCGGCCCCCAGATGCGGCGCGGTATCGCCGAGCTCAACGGCGAAGGGGAAGTGGTGGGCGGCATCATTGTGATGCGCTATGGCGAGAATGCCCAGCACACCATCGACGGGGTCAAGGCGCGGCTGGCGGAGCTGAAGAGCAGCCTGCCGGAGGGGGTGGAGGTGGTCACCGTCTACGATCGTTCCGACCTTATCCAGCGCGCCATCGACAACCTCTCCGGCAAGTTGCTGGAGGAGTTTGCCGTGGTGGTGCTGGTCTGCGTCGCCTTCCTGTTCCACCTGCGCTCGTCGCTGGTGGTGGTCATCACCTTGCCCATCGCCATTCTGGTGGCCTTTATCGTGATGCACCTGCAGGGGATCAACGCCAACATCATGTCGCTCGGCGGCATTGCCATCGCCATCGGCGCCATGGTGGATGGCGCCATAGTGATGATCGAGAACGTCCACAAGCATATGGAGCGGGAGGCGCTCACCGACAAGAACCGCTGGCGCATCATCACGGAGGCGAGCATCGAAGTGGGGCCCGCCATCTTCTTCTCCCTGCTCATCATCACAATGAGCTTTTTGCCGGTGTTTGCGCTGGAGGCGCAGGAGGGACGGATGTTCCATCCGCTCGCCTACACCAAAACCTACGCCATGGCGGCCGCCGCCGCGCTCGCCATCACGCTCGTTCCAGTCATGATGGGCTACTTTATCCGCGGCAAGGTGCTGGCCGAGCAGGCCAACCCTCTCAACCGTGGCTTGAGCCAGGCTTATATCCCGCTGCTCAAGGCCGTACTGGCGCGCCCGAAAACCACCCTGATGCTGGCGGCGGTGGTGACGGTAGCGGGCTTCTGGCCGCTCAAGTATCTGGGCTCCGAATTTATTCCGCCGCTCGATGAGGGGGACATAATGTACATGCCCACCACAGCGGCCAATA
This sequence comes from Aeromonas sp. D3, assembly GCF_027705025.1. Classification (NCBI taxonomy): domain Bacteria; kingdom Pseudomonadati; phylum Pseudomonadota; class Gammaproteobacteria; order Aeromonadales; family Aeromonadaceae; genus Aeromonas; species Aeromonas sp. D3. The sequence goes on from NZ_JAPDBE010000018.1 coordinate 40,563, forward strand.
TTTCGGTGGGCAAGGCGCGGGAGATCTTGCAGCAGACCGACAAGCTGATCCGTACCGTGCCCGAGGTACAGAACGTGTTCGGCAAGGCGGGGCGCGCCGAGACCGCCACCGACCCCGCCGATCTGGTGATGATGGAGACCAGCATCCAGCTCAAACCCCGGGAGCAGTGGCGCCCCGGCATGACCCCGGAGAAGCTCAAAGAAGAGCTGGATTCCCTTATCCGTTTCCCCGGCCTCACCAACGCCTGGGTGCCCCCCATCAAGACCCGTATCGACATGCTGGCAACCGGCATCAAGACCCCGGTCGGCATCAAGATAGCGGGGCCCGACCTCAAGGTGATCCAGCAGTTGGGCCAGCAACTGGAGCAGATCGTCGGCAAGGTGGCGGGAGCGGCCTCCGTCTACGCCGAACGGGTGGCCGGTGGCCGCTACGTCAAGGTGGATATCGACCGGCTCAATGCCGCCCGTTATGGCCTCAACATCGCCGACGTGCAGGCGGTGCTCGCCACCGCAGTGGGCGGCATGGACGTGGGCCAGACCATAGAGGGGCGCGAGCGCTACCCCATCAACCTGCGCTATCCCCAGAGCTACCGCGACTCGGTGGCAAGCCTCGAACTGCTGCCGCTGGTGACCCCGAGCGGCGCGCGCATCGCGCTAACGGACGTGGCTCGGGTCTATATCAGTGACGAGGCCCCCATGCTGCGCAGCGAGAATGCGCGCCTGAACGGCTGGGTCTACGTGGATATTCGCGGCCGCGACATCGGCACCTTTGTCGATGAGGCCAAGGCCGAGGTGGCCAAGCAGCTGGTGCTGCCGGCGGGTTACGCCCTCACCTGGTCCGGGCAATACGAATACATGGAGCGAGCCAAGGCGCGCCTCGCCTACGTGGTGCCGTTAACCATCGCCATTATCGTGCTGCTGCTCTATCTGGCGTTTCGCCGCTTCCAGGAGGTGCTGCTCATTCTCACCACCTTGCCGCTCGCGGTAGTGGGCGGGATCTGGACCCTCTGGCTGCTGGATTTCAACCTCTCGGTGGCGGTGGGGGTGGGCTTTATCGCCCTGGCCGGGGTGGCGGTGGAAACCGGCGTCTTGATGCTGGTCTACCTCAACCACGCCTGGGATGAGCTGGTGGCGAGCGGCAAGCCGGACAAGGCGGGTCTGCACCGTGCTGTGATCCACGGCGCAGCCCTGCGCCTGCGCCCCAAGATGATGACGGTGGTCACCATCATCGCCGGCCTCTTGCCCATCATGTGGAGCCAGGGCACCGGCTCCGAGGTGATGCAGCGCATCGCCGCCCCCATGATAGGCGGCATGGTGAGTGCACTGGTGCTGACCCTGCTGGTGCTGCCCGCAGCCTACTACCTGTGGCGCAGCCGAAGCCTTGACAAGCAGGCCGACCAACCAGCCGACTAACCCTTTTGCAATCAACGAAGTGTTTGAATCAATCACAAGGAAAAGACCATGAACTACAAGACATTTGCAATGACATTGCTGCTCGGCCTTGCCTCTCTCCAGGCCCGGGCCGAGATGACCATGAGCCACGAGGGGCACGATATGTCCCAGATGGAGGGGATGGATATGCAGGCGACAGGAGATAGCATGATGACCAAAGGGATCATCAGCCGTATCGACGAGGCCAATGGCAAGGTGGGCATCAAGCACGAGGCCATCGACAACCTCAATATGCCCCCCATGACAATGGTGTTCCTGCTGGCCGATCCCGCCCTGACCAAGGGGCTAAAGGTCGGAGATACGGTACGCTTTCACGCCGAAAACCCGGCTGGCAAGCTGACGGTCACCCAGCTGCAAAAACAGTGAATTGACGGACAAGATAAACGGCGGGACTCTCCATCCCGCCGTTTATATTAAGGTTCGTTTGGGCACCTAGTTAGTGAGCATGCTGCCTGGACAATGCGGTCAGCGCAGTGCCGCCTGCAACCAGCCAGCAAGCGCATCCAGCTCGGCTTGCCGAGCCGGGAAATCGGTCTTCAGTTGCCCGAGCAGCGCGGCTATGGCGTCGCTGCGATAGGTCACACCCACCAGCCGCTGGGCCAATGCATCCAATGGGGCCGGATCCAGGCTGTCGCTGAAGATCTGCGCCCGACCTATGACCCCCTTCTCCACATCGAAATGCAGCTCCACCCCGCCCCAGTCGAAGCGCTCGTCCAGCTGATGGGTGAACGCAGGCGCATGACCAAAATTCCACTCCCAGCTGCGCTGGCGGGCGAAGGTCTCGGCAAAGCCGGGCAAGTCCGGCAATTGGGTCGGGGAGATATGCTCGGGGGAGACGCGCGCACCGTAGTGGGCGAAGAAGGCCTCAATGAGCGCATGACTCACCTGCTGATGTTCGATCCCAGGCAGCAGCTCGCACAGATTGGCTACCCGACTGCGTACCGAGCTGATCCCCTTGGCGGCCAGCTTCTTGGGGTCGGGATTGAGGTAATTGGCGAGGCGGCTCAAGTCTGCATCGAGCAGCAGGGTGCCGTGATGAAAGCCGCGATCATGGGTCTCCCGATAGGCCGAGCCAGACACCTTGCGATCCCCGTCCTGGGTGGCCACCAGCAGGTCGTTGCGCCCGGAAGCAAAGGCACTCACCCCGAGCAGCTTGAGCGCATCGAGCACTATGGCGGTGGAGATGCTCTTGTCATAGCCCGGCTTGCCCGCCATGAAGGTGAAGCAGCTGTTGCCAAGGTCGTGAAACACGGCGCCCCCCCCGCTGCTGCGCCGGACCAGGGTCACGCCATCCTCTTCCATGCGGCGGGTGTTGCACTCCTTCCACGGGTTCTGGGCACGGCCAATCACCACTGTATTGGCGTTACGCCACAGAAACAGTACCCGCTGGTTCGGGTCCATCTGCCGGAAGATGCACTCCTCCACCGCCAGGTTGAACAGGGGATCGTGAGAGTCGGAAACTAGCAGACGCAGAGCAGTCATGGGCAGGCCTTTATCGAGTCAATAACGGGCCGATATTACCACTTTCTTTCTCACCTGCAGTCTTCAACCAGGCCAGGTTGCGGCCATAGGCCATCAAAGATTGACAAGAATGACGCCAAAAGCACCGATACGGTCACAACCGTGCAAAAATCCCCCCCTGACCGAGGGATTGACACTTGCAGCATGAGAGAAATTGCCCGACGCTAGCCATAGATACATCACCAGGCGGCCTTACTTGAGCTCACCCCCTGCATTTTTAAATTGCGCAGGCCGGCATATTGGCCCTTTGCTCATGCCGTTGCTGCTGATCATACTGGCCTGTCTGCCGGCCAGGGTCGCGGCACAGGATCCGATTGTTTTACAGTTGAAGTGGCATCATCAGTTCCAGTTTGCCGGCTACTATGCGGCCATCGCCCAGGGCTATTACCGGGATGCAGGGCTCGATGTCAGGCTCAGAGAGGCCGGCCCGGGCACGGATGTGGTCGACGAAGTTGTCTCGGGACGCGCCCATTATGGCGTCGGCAGCAGTGACTTGCTGCTGGATCGCCAGCGCGGCCAACCTGTCGTGGTCCTGGCTACTCCGTTTCAACACTCCCCTCTGGTGCTGCTGGCCCGTGCCAATATCGACAACGTGCATGATCTCGTTGGCCGCCGTCTGATGCTGGAATATCACTCCGAAGAGCTGATCGCCTACCTGCAACACGAAGGGGTTGCGCTTGGGTTACTCCACCGCCAGCCCCATACCCTGAGTGCAGATGCGCTAATTCGGGGCGAAGTGGACGCCATGAGCGCCTACAACACGGATGAAACCTACACATTGCAGCGCAGCGGTGTGCCCTATCAGACCTTTACTCCCCGCAGCGCCGGTATCGACTTCTACGGTGACAACCTGTTTACCTCCGAGCGTGAATTACGCGACCACGGGGCGAGAGTCAGAGCCTTTCGCGAAGCCAGCCTCAAGGGGTGGCGTTACGCCATGCTACATCCGGAAGAGGTGGTGGCCTGGATCCTCACCCAATATCCGGCGACCAATAATCCGGCCCTGGACCGCAACAAGCTGCTGTTTGAAGCCAAGCAGATGCAGCCGCTGATCCGCGCCGATCTGGTGGAGATGGGCTACATGTATCCCGGCCGCTGGCAACACATAGCGCAAACCTATATGGACCTCGGCCTGCTCACCGCCATGCCGGATCTGGATAGTTTCCTCTACAGCCAGCAGGAAGAGAGAGCGCATCAACAGCAGTTGATGATCTATCAGGGCATCGCCATCGGCCTGCTGGTCACCGCCTTCCTATTGATATTGCTTATGATCTTCCTTCGTCTCAACCGCCGTCTGCGGGAAGAGAGCAAGGCACGCCATCAGCTAAGCCAGGAGATAGCCGACAACGAGCGCCACTTCCGCTTCATCACGGAGAACAGTGCCGACGTCATCTGGACCATGGATATCCAGAGTGGTCGCTTCACCTACCTGAGCCCGTCGGTACAGCACCTGCGTGGTTTCACCGTCGAGGAGGTGCTGGCCCAGACGGGCGAGGAGCTGATGACGGCTGAATCTGCCGACCGCATCGCCCGCCAGATGAAGGAGTCGCTGGCAACCTGGGCGGCGGGGGATCACATCAATACCAAGCGAGTCACCCTGGTGGATCAGCCTCACAAGGATGGGCGCCTCATCCACACAGAAGTGGTGACCACACTGCATGCCGACAAGGATGGCAACCCCGTCTCTGTGCTCGGCGTAACCCGGGACATCAGCGATCGCAAAGCCAGCGAGGAGATGATGCGCCAGCTCGCTTTTTATGATCCCCTCACTCACCTGCCCAACCGTCGCTTGCTACAAGACAGGCTGCAACACTCACTGCAACAGGCGGACGGAAAGCCGCTGGCCCTGCTGTTCATCGATCTCGACCACTTCAAGCCGGTCAACGATCAGCATGGGCACGAGGCAGGCGACTGGCTGCTGGCCACCGTCGCCAAGCGCATGCTGCACTGTGTGCGGGAGGGGGACACGGTCGCCCGGATCGGCGGGGATGAATTCATGGTGCTGCTGCCCGAGATAACGGGAGAGGCGGGGGCCATCGCCATCGCCGAGGCCATCCACCAGAGTCTCAACCAGACCTTTGCCATGACGGATGCGCTCCATTTCCATATCTCAAGCTGTATCGGTGTGGCCCTCTATCCGCAGCACGGCACCACCCAGAAGCAGTTGATGAATCACGGCGATCAGGCCATGTATCAGGCCAAGGAGGCGGGGCGCAACCGCATCCAGCTGTTCACGCCCCAGATGGCGGGCGGGATCACGCGAGAGGTAGCCAATCAGATGCAGCTGGGCTGGAAACAGAGCCACGACTGCGGCCACCCGCAGATCGATGATGACCATCGCCAGCTGTTTGCCCTGGCCAATCAGTTGCTCAACGGTGTGCTGACCATGGAAGAGGATACAGACCAGTTTCATCAAAACTTCGAGGCCCTGCTGGCCCTGGCCGCCAGCCACTTCAACAACGAAGAGGCCATTCTGGCCAAGCTGGAGTACGCCGAGCTGGACACTCACCGTCAGGAGCATCAAAAGCTGCTCCGTCGGGCCAACAGCCTCTATCAGGCGGCCCGCACTGGCGAGCTGACCAATCTTGCACTACTGGATTTTGTTCTGCAGGACCTGGTGCTGGGCCACATGGTCAAGCAGGACAGACGCTATTTCCCGCTGCTGAAGGCCAGCATGCAGGAAGAGACCCTCCTCTCGCCAGATGGCCCTCTCACCTCTCCCCCGCCCGGTCTGGTGAAACACTGAAAGCACTGGCCACGCCCTGCTCCCGTCAAACACGCGGTGCCATCAGGCTATAGTAGAGCAGCGGTATTACGACCAGGGTGAGCAGGGTGGAGACCAGGATCCCGAAAATCAGGCTGATGGCCAGCCCGTTGAAGATGGGATCATCGAGGATAAACAGGGCCCCGATCATCGCCGCCAGCGCCGTCAGCATGATGGGTTTGGCCCGCACCTGGGCCGCTTCGATCACCGCCAGCTCAAACGCTATTCCGGCTCTTCGCTGCTGCTCGATAAAGTCCACCAGCAGTATGCTGTTGCGCACTATGATCCCGGCCAGCGCTATCATCCCGATCATCGAGGTGGCGGTAAACTGGGCTCCCAGCAGGGCGTGGCCCGGCATCACCCCTATGAGGGTGAGCGGAATGGGCGCCATTATGATGAGCGGCACCAGATAGGAGCGGAACTGGGCCACCACCAGCAGGTAGATGAGGATCATCCCCACTCCGTAGGCAATCCCCATGTCGCGGAAGGTCTCGTAGGTGATCTTCCACTCCCCGTCCCACAACAGCGCCACCTCCCCCAGCTTGTCGGCTGCTGCACGTAATACTGGGGCAGATCGATGTCGGCACCGGCGGCAAACATGCCGTAGAGCGGGCTGTCGGTATGACCGCCCATGTCGGCGACCACCATCACCATGGGCTGCATGTTCTTGTGCATGATATAGCTGGGGGCCACCTCATCACGGCGACTCACCAGCTCGGATACCCGGATGAGCTGGCCGCTCTGGCTGCGCACCTTGAGGGCCAGCACGCCCGCCAGATCCCGCTTGTCACCGGGGGCGAGCTCGATGCGGATCGGCACCGGATATTTGGCGCTGTGCCCCTGCAGCCAGCTGGCATCCTGATAGCCCACGCCGCCATTGAGGGTGGTCACCAGTACCCCGAGATCAACCCCGAGCAGGGCCGCATTGCTGCGATCCACCACCAGCCGCCACTTGGGCTGCGGGTCGGTCAGATAGATATCCACATCCACCAGATCCGCCGTGGCAACAAAACGGGCCTGTACGGCGCGAGCCGCTGCTTCACGGGCGGCCGGTGTCGGGCCATATACTTCCGCGACTATGGGGGACCAGACCGGCGGGCCGGGGGGCACCTCCACCACCTTGAGGTTGCCCCCCGCCGCGCTGGCGATGGCCTGCAGCGGTGCCCGTACCGACTGGGCAATCTGATGGCTGCTGCGATCCCGTTCGTGCTTGTCCACCAGATTGACCTGAATATCCCCCACGTTGGCGCCGCTGCGGATGAAATAGTGGCGCACCAACCCGTTGAAGTTGATGGGGGCCGCGGTACCGGCGTAGATCTGGTAATCCTTCACCTCCTCCACCTTGGCAAGCTCCCGCCCCACCGCCAGCAGGGTGCGCTCGGTCTGCTCCAGGGTCGCCCCCTCCGGCATATCGAGCACCAGCTGGAATTCCGACTTGTTGTCAAAGGGCAGCATCTTGAGCACCACCCACTGCACCACCGGCATGGCGGTGGCGGCCCCGACCAGCAGCAACACCGCCAGCCAGAGCTTGCGTCTGGCGCGCTTGGCGCCAGCGCCGATCAGAAAAGGGGTCATCAGCCGCTGAAAGAGCCCGGTCTTGACCTCACCGTGGGCGACATGTCCCTCGCTCTTGAGCAGGTGGTTGGCCAGCCAGGGGGAGAAGATAAAGGCAACCAGCAGGGAGATAAGCATCCCCATGCTGGCATTGATGGGGATGGGGCTCATGTAGGGGCCCATCAGGCCGCTGACAAAGGCCATCGGCAGTAGGGCCGCAATCACGGTCAGAGTCGCCAGTATGGTCGGCCCCCCCACCTCGTCCACCGCCCCCGGAATGAGATCCTTGAGCGCCCCCTTGCCCAAACCGCGATGGCGATGGATGTTCTCCACCACGACTATGGCGTCATCCACCAGAATGCCGATGGAGAAGATCAGCGCAAACAGCGACACCCGGTTGAGGGTAAAACCCCAGGCCCAGCTGGCAAACAGGGTCAGTGCCAGGGTGATAACGATGGCAACGCCCACCACCAGCGCCTCGCGCCAGCCCATGCTCACCAGCACCAGCAGCACCACCGCCGTGGTGGCAAAAATCAGCTTGCCAATGAGGGTGTTGGATTTGGTCTCGGCGGTGACGCCGTAGTCACGGGTCACCGTCACCTCGACCCCGGCAGGGATCAGCCGGTTCTGCAAACTCTCGACCCGCGCCGCCACCCGCTTGGCCACATCCACCGCGTTCTGGCCCGGCTGCTTGCCGATGGCCAGCGTCACCGCCGGATAACTGGCCTGCCCCTGCCCCATCCAGCTGCGCCTAGTCGGGGTCTCCTGACCCAGAGAGACCTTGGCCACATCCCCCAGATAGACAGGCCGGCCGTCATGCAGCCCGACGACCAGTTCCCGGGCCTCCTGCTCGCTTTGCAGGAACTGCCCCACCTGCACCTTGATCTCACTGTTGTCCTGCTCGATGGCCTGTGTCGTGCCCACCTGATTGGCGGCGGCCAGTCGCTGGCTCAGCTCGCCCCAGCTGATGCCGTGGGCGCTGAGGGCCGCTGGATCCGGCATCACCCGCAGCACGGCGCTCTGACTGCCCAGCGTGTAGATATCGCGGGTACCGGGAATGCGCTTGAGTTCGCTCTCCAGCTCATGGGCGACCCGGGTCAGTTCAGGGGCGCCCAGTTGCTTGCTCCAGAGCGTGAGACTGACGATGGGGACATCATCGATCCCCCTCGGTTTCACCAGTGGCTGACCGACCCCGATCCCCTGTGGCAGCCAGTCGCGGTTGGAGTCGAGCTGGTTGTTGAGATCGACGATGGCCTGCTCGCGGCTCACCCCCACCTTGAACACCACCACCAGCAGGGCGCCATCGGGTTGGGAAAAAGAGTAGAGAGTATCAATCCCCTTTATCTGGGAGACCACCTGCTCGGCAGGGGTAGTGACTAGGGATTCCACCTGCGCCGGGCTGGCTCCCGGGAAGGGGATATAGACATCGGCGAAGGTGACATCGATCTGCGGCTCCTCCTCCTTGGGAGTCACCAGCACCGCAAACAGACCGAGCAACAGCCCCACCAGCGCCAGCAGCGGGGTGATGGCCGAGCCCTGAAACAGCGCCGCCAGCCGACCGGCAGGCCCCAGCCTCTCCCCGTTGCCGTTCAGGTTGTTACTCATGGGCCAGCTCCTGCTGCTGCGCCCAGGCATCGGGGGCCAGCTTGTCACCGGCTTGCAGCCCGGCCAGGATCTCGCACTGTCCCTCGACGCAATGGCCAACCCGCACCGGCGTCAGGGCCCAGCCAGCGGGCTGCTGCAAATAGACGCCGTTGAACTCCCCTTGCCGCAGCAGGGCGCGTACTGGCACCTGCAACACCTGACGCTCACCCTGCTTGAGCTGCACCTTGAGCCACATGCCGGGCAATACCCCGGCGGTTTGCGGCGGCAGGTCGAGGCGCAGCCTGAAAGCATGGCTCTGGCTGTCGGCATAGTTGAAGCGAGTCAGTTTGACCGGGGTAACAGGCTTGCCATCGGGCAACAGCACTTGCGCATCCGCAGGCTCACGAGCCAGCGTCAGGGCGGATTGGGGCAACTCCACCTCCACCCGCAAGGTGTCGAGGGAGAAGCCCGACAGCAGCGGGGTACCGGGGGCGACTGTCTCCCCCAGCTCCACCAGCCTTTTGGTCACCACACCGGCGTAAGGGGCCAGAATGCGGGTATAACCGTAGGCCTCGCGGGCCTGGGTGAGGGCCGCATCGGCGGCATTGACCTCGGCGCGGGCGGCGCGATCGATAGCCTCTGCATTATCGAGCTGGGCGCGGGTGATCACCCCCTTGGCAATCAGCGCCTGAAAGCGGGCGAGCTGGCGCTCGGCTTCCACCTGCTGGGCCTGCGCCCGGGCCAGCCGCGCCTGCGCCCCCGTAACGGCGGCAAACTGCTCCTTGCCGCTGATCTCCAGCAGCGGCTGCCCCGCCTGCACCTGATCGTTCACATCCACCAGCATACGGGAGACCCGGCCGCTGGTCTGGGCCGCCACCGTTCCCTGATTGATGGCACTGACGGTGCCATCCAGCGTCAGCCAGTCGGTCACCGGCTGCGGTGACAGGGTAAACGAGGTCAGGGTTTCTGCTTCCCCGGCCAGCGCCAGGGTGGATGTCATGACCAGCAAGGTGGCCCCCGGCAACCGGAAATGCTTCATGATAACCTCCCTCCTTGGTGCTGCGGTTCAGTACGCCAGCGGTTCACGCCACAGGATCAGGCGATGGGAGATGGCCGCACCTTCACCCATACCCGATTCAATCCCTTATCAACCAGCAAGATCCCGGCCACCATGCTTGCCACAAACAACAATATCATGGGCTGACCGCTGGAAATGAGACTCAAGGCTGGCCCCGGGCAGATGCCAACCAGCCCCCAGCCGATACCAAACAGGGCCGATCCTGCGAGGAGGCGGCGATCCACTTGTCGGAGCTGGCCGAACTGGTATGGCTCATCGAGCAGGCTGCGGCTGCTCGGTTTGACCAACAGTTGGTAGCCCGGCATAAACACCAGCAAGGCGCCCCCCATCACGAAGGCCAGGCTGGGATCCCAGGCCCCCGCCAGGTCGAGAAAACCGATGACACGGGCCGGATCCACCATGCCGGAGATGGCCAGACCGAGCCCGAACAAGAGACCTGCGAGCAGACTGATAAAAAGTTTCATCTCATTACCTCGTTACAACAGATGCAGGGTGACAAACACCGTCATGAAACCGGCCGCCATAAAGATGAGGGTGGCAAAGAGGGAGCGCACCGAGAGCCGCCCCATGCCGCAGATACCGTGACCACTGGTGCAACCATTGCCAAGACGGGTACCCATACCCACCAGCAGACCCGCCAGCGCGACCAGTGGCCAGGTCGGCAGAGCGCTGAAGCTCGGCATCCGGGCCCAGCCCAGGCTGAACGCCAACCAGGCGCCCGCCCCCAGTCCCAACAAAAACAGCCAGCGCCAGGCATGCCTGTGCTGCAAAGCTCCCGCCAGAATGCCGCTGATCCCGGCCACACGACCGTTGAACAGCATCAACATCAGGGCGGAGAGCCCCACCAGCAAGCCCCCGAACAGGGCAAGCAACCATTGGGTTTCAAACATCAAGACACCTCATCCTCTTGGGAGTGACAAAAATGGGTTTGCAACACGGCCAGCACATCCGCCGCCGCCTCGTTTGCCAGCGAGTAGTAGATCTGCTGGGCAACCTTGCGCGATCGGATCAGGCCGCTACGCCTGAGCACCGCCAGTTGCTGGGAAAAGGCTGACTGCCCCAACTTGCTGTGGGCCAGCAACTCGCCGACCCCCTTCTCCCCATCAATCAGCTGACAGAGCACCATCAATCGCTCTGGATGGGCCAGCGCCTTGAGCAGGGCAGCCGCCTCGCTTGCGTGGCGGGTCATCTCATCGAAAGGGGCCATAGGCATAAATTAGTAGTTGCTTATATTTGGTTTTATTCTATAAATAAAACCTAAATTAGCAATATCTAATTTTATGCGTTGGCAACCAGCCGGATAAACAACCAAGGAGCAAGATATGACTGTTGATAACGGAGTGAGAATCGTGGCGGGAAGCATGCTGTTGCTGTCACTGGCGTTGACCCAATGGGTCCATCCGGGCTTTTTCTGGCTGAGTGTCTTTGTCGGGGTCAACCTGATCCAGAGCGCTTTCACCGGTTTCTGCCCTGCCGCCATGGTACTGCGCAGGCTGGGTTATCGCTGATGTAGCCAACTGGCTCACATTATTGACAAACTTGTATCTAAATGTTGCTGAAGGAGGATAGGGCTTTACCTCATCGCTCTGGATGAGTACCATCTGGCCGTTCATCAACAGCGGAGACCATCAGTGGGCAATTCATCAAGTGACAGTTGTAGGCCGACCCTCATCGTCGGCACCCAGGTCGCGAGATAGCCGCAGGTCTTCCTCTGCCGCGTTCTCGCAACCCTGCGAGAAGCGGAAATCCACTCCCCTCTTCTCTGTTTTTACACTTGACGTCAGGTGACCCAAGCCCAGGCCTGGACACCTTGCCTGCATAGTTTCTGCTTCCCACAAGGAGGCTGCTATGCGTTTTATTTCAACCAAATCTGGATCTACCCAGGCTCACCCCCTGCTGAGCAAGCTGGGCCGTGGTCTGCTGCCACTCTGGCTGCGTGGCAAGCCGAGTCAGCACCACTACCGGTTGCAGATCCGCTGCCAGGATCGCGCCGACATGGAGCAGGTACTCGACATGGTGAGCCACACACTGCAACCGGCCGGGCTGCATCCCATGCAGTCCCTGAGACCTGGGCGCAGTGGTGGTCGGGAGCTGGTGCTCAACCTGCACTGCACCCCGCCCCAGCGCCGGTATCTGGTGCAGTTCGTGCACCAGGTCGGGGTAGCCCACCCGGTACGCTGGGAGCTGCGCCCCCGGCGTGATGCCGAGCCAGTGCTCAACTGACAGCTATCAGGTAAATCCGGGGCCAGCCATGCTGGCCCCTCTCTATTAATCCGGCACCTTGCCCGTCGCCTCCCATTGAGCGCCTGAATATCCGGGTCTGTGCGACCCGGGCGTCCGTTTTCATTTTCCATGATGGTCTTTACCGCATGCAGCCTTGCGATTCATCAGGAGTGCCCATTGGCACACCATCATGCATCCCGAAGGCCATCAGTTATCAGAAGGAGTACGCCATGAGAATGTGGCAGCAAATTGACATGATTTCCCTGCTCGACACCCTGGCCAGCCTGTTGCTGGCCTTCGTGCTGGGCAGCCTGGTGGGACTGGAGCGTCAGTACCGCCAACGCACCGCTGGCCTTCGCACCAACGTGCTGGTCGCCGTGGGGGCCGCCCTGTTCGTCAGCCTGGCCCAGCGCATCTACGACCTGCACGGTGGCAACTACAACGTGGTCCATGTGGTGGCTTACATCGTCTCCGGCATCGGCTTTCTCGGCGCCGGTGTCATCATGCGCGAGTCGGGCAATATCCGCGGCATCAACACCGCCGCCACCCTCTGGGGCGTCGCCGCCGTGGGGGCAGCCAGTGGGGCCGGGCTCGCCATGGAAGCAGTGCTCGGCGCTCTCTTCGTGCTGGCCGCCAACACACTGCTGCGCCCCCTGGTCAACCAGATCAACCGCCGCCCGGTGGACAATACCGATACCGAGGTGACCTACAGAGTCACGGCCCTCGCCCAGCGCGAGTATCAGAAGGAGGTGCTGCACTGGCTGGAAGAGATGATGGAACAGGCCAACTACCCCCTGAGCGAGCTGGACATAGCACCGTTCGGCGAGCGGGATCTGGAGATATCGGCCGTGCTGCTGGCCACCTCCATCGATGGCGACGAGCTGGATGCTCTTATGGTCAAGCTGGCCATTCATCCCCATATCAAGCAGGTGTTCTGGCGCGCCAGCACCACGGATTGAACGCACGGGGAATATCTTTGCGTCCTCTCCCGATAAACAAACAGCCCCGCCAACATTGGCGGGGCTGTTTGATGGGAACGAACCTGCGCGACTAGCGGCGACTGCGCCAGCGCACTCTGGGGGCTATGACCTGGGCGGTCTGGCCGGGAACATTCCCTGCAATCAGCTGCTGCATCAGCTCGAAGGCGGCACGGGCCAGCGCCGGACAATCTTGCGCCACAGAGTCGATGCGCATAGGAATGCAGTCGAGCAGGTCGTGATCATCGAAGGTACACAGGCGCATCCCCGTCTCCATCAGCCCCGCCTCGTTGAGGTAGCGCAGCACCCCTTCCAGCAGGGTAAAGGAAGCGGTAAAGAGCCCCCTGGGAGGCGCCCCCAGCTCGGCGACCAGCTCGGCCATCAGCTGATAGCCGGAGCTGGGCTGATAATCCCGATGGCGCACCCGGGCAGGCTGGGCCTCAAGACCGGCTCTATGCAGACCCAGTTCATAACCCGCCAGCCGGTGGCGACTGGGGGAGAGATCCAGCAGGCCGCCGAAGTAGTAGATCTCCGCCCCGCACTCGCCAGCCATGTCCCGTACCAGCTCGGCGGTGGCCTTGCAGGCATCGGAGATCACCATGGGCAGGCGCGACTCGCCGATGTGGCGATCCAGCTGCACCACGGGCAGGCGGTCGTGAATACGGGCATAGGTGTCATCGCTGTGGCCGCTGGAGGCGACGATAATGCCATCCACCTGACGACTGATGAGGTTGTCCACCACCTTCTGCTCCAGAGTGGGATCATCTTCGGAGCAGGCGATCAGCAGCTGGATCCCGGCCTCGCGACAGTGTGCCTCGAGGGCCCGGGCGATACTGGCAAAACCGAAGTTGGTGAGATCGGGGATCACTAGCCCCCAGGTGTAACTGCGGGTCTCGCGCAGGGCACGGGCATGAAAGCTCGGCTGGTAGTGGCACTCGTCCGCCACCGCCTGGATCCGCTGGCGGGTCTGGTCGGCAATCCGGTACTCCGCACTCTTGCCGTTGAGCACCAGACTGGCGGTCGCCTTGGACACCCCCGCCAATTCGGCTATCTGGGCAATCGTGATCCGTTTCTTCTTCTCCACCTGGCCTCCCGGCTGACTAGAACCGGGCTATTGTACTAGGCACGCCGACAGCGGCCAGTGATTGAGGCAAATTTTGCCGCCCTCGCCTGTATCACCTGCCGATAGTTGCGGCTTTTCACCGGGGAAGTAACGGGCTGACAGCGTCTGACGACCATCATCCACGAAACACTCGAGGCTGGATCGATCGCACAAGAGTGTCAGCGAGCCACCCAGCCAGGGCGCTGACCTCTCTTCCCACTCCCCGCTCTGCCAGTTCTGGCGACGCAATCCAATGCGCCCTTTCTGCCACACCAGCTCGGCCACGGCGCCGAGCCAGAGACTGCCCGCGCCGGTCAGCGTCAGATCCAGCCAGGCCGAGTCGATGGTCATCCCCGGAAACTCGCTGACGACACCCTCGAAACGGGTCAGCTCCCCCTTGAGGGCGGCAAGTTCAGCCACCGGCCGCTGGCAGAGCCACTCATGCTGCCAGAACAGCTCCCGTGGACAGCTCATCTGGTGGAGCCAGCCATAGGAAATGGTCGGCTGGCTCATCTCGTTCTCCTCCGGCAACCCCAGCCAGCCAAACAGCAGGCGACGGCCCTGGCTATCTTGCGTGGTCTGCGGCGCATAGAATTCGAAGCCCCTGTCCAGCTCGTGAAAAGCCCCGTGCTCGAAGTGCTCGCCATCGAACTGCCCCGCCAGCCAGCCACACTGGTAGAGGTTGCGATAATCCTCCCCTTGCGGGGCAATCCCCTGCGGGCAACTTATCAACACATGGCGATCGGCCAGCGGGAAGAGATCAGGGCACTCCCACATATAGCCAAACTCACCGAGGCCGCAGCGCCCGCTGCCGGCGATGGGGCCGAGCAGCTGCCACTTGTCCAGCGTCTGGCCGCGATAGAGCAGCACCTCCCCCTTGTCGTCTTGGGTGCGGGCTCCCAGCACCATCAGCCACTGCTGGCCGTCGTGCCACACCTTGGGGTCGCGCACATGGCCGCTGTAGCCTTCAGGTAAATCGAGCACAGGCCCCAGCTTGTCAAAACCACCCTCACCGTCGGCGCGGGCCAGACACTGATAGGCGGTGCGGCCGCCGTCCGGGTATTTGACATTGCCGGTGTAGATCAGGGTCAGGCGTCCCTGCTCGTCGCTCACCGCCGAGCCAGAATAACAGCCGTGGCTCTCATAGGTCTCGGTGGGCAGCAAGGCGATGGGCTCGTGCTGCCAGTGCAGCAGATCGGTGGAGCTGACGTGCCCCCACCCCTTGTTGCTGTGCGTGCAGCCCAGCGGGTTCCACTGGTAAAAAAGGTGATACCGGCCGCCGTGCTCGATAAAGCCGTTGGGGTCATTGAGCAGCCCCACCGGGGCTGCCAGATGCCAACGGGGCCTATGGGGATCGGCCGCCGCCTTGAGCTGTCCGGTCAACAAGGACCGGACTATCTGTTGGAAAAAATCGACTTCCTTCATCACTCCACCTTGTATTTGAGCAGCCAGGAGGCAGCGAAGGCGGCGCCAAAGGCGATGACCAGGCCGATGACATAGTGGATCAGATTCATGGGCTGGACGATGGCCATGCCCGGAATACCGGTCAGGCCCACCGCCGTCATCCCCACCTTGGCCGCCACCACGTAGGCGCCACCCAGGGCACCGCCGAGCAGGCCGGCCAGGAAGGGCTTGATGTAACGCAGGTTGACACCGAAGATCGCCGCTTCCGTGATGCCGAGCAGGCAGGACATGGCCGCCGGCACTGTAATGGCCTTGATTTTCGGATCCCGGGTCTTGAAGTAGACCGCCAGACAGGCACCGCCCTGCGCCACGTTGGCCATGGCCCAGATGGGCAGCAGGAAGTTGACGCCTATGGCCGGATTGGTGAGCAGCCCCGCCTCTATGGCGTGGAAGCTGTGATGGATGCCGGTGATGACAATGAGCGAATAAGTCCCGCCAAACACCAGCCCCGCCAGCCAGCCTGCCTGCTCATAAAGGGCGCTCAGGCCGAAGGAGATGCCATCTCCCAGCACCCGTCCGGCCGGGCCGATAAACAGCAGGGCCACGAAGCCGGTGATGATGACGGTGAGAAATGGCGTGAGGATCAGATCCAGCGCGTCCGGAATGCGCTTGCGCAGCTGCTTCTCCAGATGGGACATGAACCAGACCGCCAGCAGCACAGGGAAGACGGTGCCCTGATAGCCGATCATGGCGACATCGAGACCGAAGAAATCCATGGTCTTGAAGCCACCGGCCACACCCCAGGCGTTGGTCAGGGCCGGGTGGGTGAGGATCCCCCCCATGGTGGCCCCCAGATAGGGGTTGCCGCCAAACTCACGCGCCGCCGTGAACCCGATCAGAATGGGCAATATGATAAAGGCCGCCGAGCTGAACATGTCGAGCATGACGAAGAGGGCGCTGTCGGCATTGACCCAGCCATAGGTGCGCACCATGCCGAGCAGCCCCATCAGCAGACCGGACGCGACTATGGCCGGAATGATGGGCACGAAGATGTTGGAGAGCGTCCGCGCCAGGCGCTGGGCCACGTTGAGCTTGGCCGTCGCCATGTCGGTCAGCTCCGCCTTGCTGGCCGTCCCTGTCCCGGTAATAGCCACGAACTCTGCATAGACCTTGTTGACCAGACCGGTGCCGAAGATCACCTGGATCTGGCCTGCGTTGCTGAAGCACCCCTTGACCCCCTCCAGCTTGTCGATGGCGACCTTGTTCACCTTGCTGTCATCGGCCAGCACCAGCCGCAATCGGGTGGCGCAGTGGGCAGCGCTGACAATATTCTCCTTGCCCCCGAGCAGGGGCACCAAATCCTTGGCTATCGCACTGATATTCATATTATTCCTCTTATGACCCGCCACGCTGGCGGGCCCTTGTCACATGAGAGTAGGGTCTGTTGAGCTGCGGTTCTAGCCGCAGCTCAACAGCCGCTTGAGGCTGATCGCAAAAAGGCATCCAGTTCTGTGCGGGTCGGCAGTGCCGTCATGGCCCCCTTGGCGGTGGTGGCGAGCGCCCCGCAGCCGTGAGCCTGAGCCAGGATGGCGGGCAGCTCGGCCAGCGTGGGCAACCGCTCGCCCTGTGCCAGCGCCGCCAGGAGTCCGGCGACGAAGGCATCCCCCGCCCCCGTGGTGTCGAGCGGGGTCACTTTCGGCCCCACCCACTCCAGCAGCTCGCCCTCGAGGCGGGCCACCACTCCGGCGGCCCCCCGGGTCACCAGCACCAGCGCCGGGCCCGAGATAGTGGCGAGTCCTGCGGCCAGATCATCCTCGCCGCTCAGCAGCTGCAGCTCGTCAATCGAGAGCTTGACCACATCCGATAGCGCTATGGTCTGGCGCACCACTGGCAGCATCTCGGCGGGCTTGCCCCACACCTCGGGCCTCAGGTTGGGGTCGAAACAGACCCGTCCCCCCGCGTCCTTGATGGCGGCCATGGCCTGCAGGCAACTGCCGCGTACCGGTTCGTTGGCGAGCGCGATGGAGCAGGTGAGCAACCACTGGCTGGCCTGGAAGCCGGGCAACTCATCCGGGGTCAGGAACTGATCCGCACTGGGGCGCACCATAAAGGTGAAGCTGCGCTCCCCCTCTTCATCGAGCTCCACCAACACTGTGGAGGTTCGATGAGCGGGATCCGCCCGCAGACAAGCGGTATCCACCCCTTCCCTTGCCAGGGTATCGGCCATAAAGCGACCGAAGGGATCGGCGCCGACCCGGCCGATAAAGGCTGACTCGCCGCCGAGTCGCGCCACCCCGACCGCCACATTGGCGGGTGCGCCACCCGGGCACTTGAGGTAGTGCAGTTCCCCTTCCGGGATCAAGTCCACCACCGCATCCCCCATTACCCACACACGATTCGTCACCTTGCTACTCCACTGCTGCACAGGATTCATTGACAGGGCCGGGCCCTCATCTCTTGGCTTCCATTATCAGCTAAACCGATTTAGCCAACCAACAGATCCTGGCACCGGCTGCCATTTTTGTGATCGGGATAACGAACTAGAACCAGGTTTCCATCTGCACGCCAAAGTTCCACTCGCCACCGGCGGTGAAGTTGCTCTGGCCCATGGCATCGTCACTGGCGTAGCTGTCGAGCTCGGATGACCAGTCCATCCAGGTGGCGAACACCCGCAACTCGGGACGCTCGAAGAAGCCGGCGGTCTGTGCCTTGAAGGTGGGTGCGAAGGTGAGCTTGGTGAAGTTGCCGTTCACCGCCTGGCGACCCTTGTAGCCCTTGGGATCCAGATCCATGTACTGCCATGCCGCCTCATAGACCAGCTCGACATTCTGGCTCAGCACCTGGGCTACCCGGGTATTGAGGGTCAGCCACTGGTATTCATCCCCTTTCACGTAACGATCCTGGCTCTGCTCTGCCAGCAGGGCCGGTGCGAAACGCCAGCGCGGGTTGAGGTCGGTAGCACCGAACACGGCGACCCGCACTGCATCGGCATCGGGCAGCAGTTCGCTGTCGGAACCCAAGCCCTTGAGCTCGGCACCCAGACCATGACCGTAGAGGATCGCCGCCTTGGAGAAGCCGGGGTTGATGCCAAAGAAGCTGTCGGCGTGATAAGCCACCAGGGTGTGGGCCCCCTTGTCTGCCGCCTCGCTTCCCTTGCCACCGTCGTTGATGCGCTGTTCGTTGTCATTGGCCGAGAGGCCGTTCACCATCCACTGCCAGTTGCCGAAGCGGTTGTTCATGGTGAGGATGTAGCTCTCTATGTCCGACAGACCGCTGGCACTGATGTCGCCATAGTCGCGACCATAGAGGGAGAAGTTCGCCTTCCAGCTGTCGGCCAGTTGCACGTCATAGACACCGCCACCGGTACCGGCCAGGAAGACCACGTCCGAGTCGAGCCAGTGGATGTCGAAGTTGTCCCGATCAAAGCGCTTGCCCGCCCACAGCACCGCATTCTTGAAAGCGCCATCGAAGCTCGCCAGATTGCCTATTTCGGCAAACACCTGACGGGTATTGAGGCTCGAATCGCTGGCGGTCCAGTCGTTGCTGGTCTCCACGCCATCTGCCAGCATCAGCTTGTAGCGTGCCCAGCTGCCATCCTCGAAGGTCTGGGTTTTGAGCAGGTTGGCCTCCATGTAGGTGTCGTCTTCGTTGCCAAGCCGGCCCACTGCGCCCCCCACTGATCCTGCCGGCGTAATGTAGGGACCGCCCCGCCCACCGTTGCCATTGCCGTTGACCAGGAGGCCAGAGCGGGCATAGCCGTGAAACTCGAAACCCTGTGCCCCCGCCGTCTTCTCATCCACCTTCTGGCTGCGGGTGTTGGCGACCTGGGCATCCTCACTGGCCGCACTCGCCTTTATCTCGGCCTGACTGGCACGACTCTCCGCTGCCTCGGCTCGTGCTTCGGCCGCCTGTACCCGCGCCTCCAGCGCCGCCAGCCTGGCTTCGATACCGCCCTCCGCCGCCCACAGCGGGCTGCTCATCCCCAATCCCAGCGCCACTGCCAACGCCAATTTGCTCTTGAACATGGTCATCTTCCTCACCTGTCGTGTGTTGCCCGGTCGGGCTCTGTTTTTATCGGCGAAGAGAGCATAGCTAAACCGCTTTAGCTAACTCAAGATGGCAGCTAAACCGTTTCAGCCACTCTGTGAGCGGGATAACATTTGTACAGAATGAATTGGCGGGAGTTGTGAGGTGGATCCCTCATCAGGATCCACTCAATAACGAAGAGACGGGCCAAATGACAGGCAAAAAGAAAGCCGGCACAGAGGCCGGCTTTGCTGGGATGCGCTGAGATCAGCGGGTCAGGTCGTCGAAGAAGCGTTTCACCCCTTCGAAGAAACCTTCCGATCTCGGCTTGTGGGTCTTGGCGGCGGCACCGCTGAACGACTCGTCCAGCTGGCGCAACAGCTCTTTCTGGGACTCGGTCAGCTTGACCGGAGTCTCGATGACCACCTTGCACATCAGATCCCCCACCTGGCCGGAGCGCACTGACTTGACGCCCTTGCCCCGCATGCGGAACATCTTGCCGGTCTGGGTCTCGGGAGTGACCTTGAGCTTGACGCGACCATCCAGGGTCGGCACTTCGATCTCGCCACCGAGCGCAGCAGCGGTGAAGCTGATGGGCACTTCGCAGTAGAGGTTGTTGCCGTCACGCACGAAGATCTCGTGCTCCTTGACGTGCACCTGTACATAGAGGTCTCCGGCTGGTGCGCCCGCTTCCCCCGCTTCCCCTTCGCCGGAAAGACGGATACGGTCGCCGGTATCGACGCCCGCCGGGATCTTGACCGACAGCGTCTTGGTCTTCTGGTAACGACCTTCGCCATGGCACTTGCGGCACGGATCCTTGATGATCTTGCCGCGACCGTGACAGTGCGGACAGGCCTGCTGCACCGCGAAGAAGCCCTGACGCATCTGAACCTGACCGGCACCGTGGCAGGTCGGGCAAGTCTGGGCTGTGCTGCCGGTGTGGGCACCGGAGCCGTTGCAGACCTCGCAGTGGACCAGGGACGGCACCTTGATCTCTTTGGAGACACCGCGCACCGCCTCTTCCAGGGTCAGCTCCATGGTGTAGCGCAGGTCTGAACCCCGGGCCGGACCACGACGACCGCCGCCGCTGCGGCCACCGAAGATGTCGCCAAAGATATCGCCGAACGCATCACCGAAATCGGCACCGCCGCCAAAGCCACCGTGGCCACCGCCACCCTGGCTCTGATCCACGCCGGCATGACCATACTGGTCATAGCGAGCCCGCAGATTCTCGTCGGTCAGGATCTCATAGGCTTCCTTGACCTCTTTGAACTTCTCTTCGGATGCGGCATCACCCTGATTGCGGTCCGGGTGAAACTTCATCGCCAGACGCTTGTACGCCTTCTTGATCTCGCGCTCATCGGCACCTTTCGATACCCCGAGCACTTCATAGAAATCGCGCTTTGACATACTGATCCTGTTGCTACGTAAACAGTTATGCAGACGGGCGTTGGTCACCCAACGCCCGTAAATTCATCGATCAAGCCGATGGGTAGAGCGGGCTCTACCCATCTGGGTGTGGCTTATTTCTTGTCGTCTTTCACTTCTTCGAACTCGGCATCGACCACATCGTCGTCAGCCTTGGAAGAAGAAGAGGACTGGTTGGCATCGGCGCCAGCACCCTGAGCCTGGGATTGCTGCTGGGCAATCTCCATCAGCTTCTGGGACGCTTCCAGCAGAGCCTGCTGTTTGGCTTCGATGACAGCCTTGTCGTCACCCTTGATGACGGCTTCCAGCTCGCTCAATGCAGTCTCGATCTTGGTCTTGTCGTCGGCAGGCAGGGCATCACCGGCTTCGGTGATCTGCTTGCGTACAGAGTGGACCAGACCGTCAGCCTGGTTGCGAGTCTGCACCAGCTCTTCAAACTTCTTGTCTTCGGCCGCGTTGGCTTCTGCCTCGCGTACCATGCGTTCGATCTCTTCATCAGACAGACCAGAGGAAGCCTGGATGGTGATCTTCTGCTCCTTGTTGGTCTCCTTGTCTTTGGCAGAGACGTGCAGGATACCGTTGGCATCGATGTCGAAGGTCACTTCGATCTGCGGCAGGCCGCGCTGAGCCGGACGAATGCCTTCCAGGTTGAACTGGCCCAGGGACTTGTTGTCGCTGGCGCGCTTGCGCTCACCCTGCAGCACGTGAATGGTCACGGCAGACTGGTTGTCTTCGGCAGTGGAGAACACCTGGGACTTCTTGGTCGGGATAGTGGTGTTCTTCTCGATCAGCGCAGTCATGACGCTGCCCATGGTTTCGATACCCAGAGAGAGCGGGGTCACGTCAAGCAGCAGTACGTCGGTCTTCTCACCGGACAGTACGGCACCCTGGATGGCAGCACCCATGGCCACGGCTTCGTCCGGGTTGACGTCTTTACGCGGCTCTTTGCCAAAGAACTCGGCAACTGTCTTCTGCACCATAGGCATACGGGTCTGACCGCCCACCAGGATGACGTCGTCGATCTCGCCAACTGCCAGACCTGAGTCTTTCAGGGCAGTGCGAACTGGTTCGAGTGAGTCTTTAACCATGTCTTCCACCAGGGATTCCAGCTTGGCGCGGGTCACCTTGATGTTCATGTGCTTCGGACCTGTGGCATCTGCAGTGATGTACGGCAGGTTCACGTCGGTCTGCTGGGCAGAAGAGAGCTCGATCTTGGCTTTCTCGGCGGCATCTTTCAGACGCTGCAGGGCCAGCTGGTCGTTGCGCAGGTCGATGCCCTGCTCACGCTTGAACTCATCTACCAGATAGTTGATGACACGGTTGTCGAAGTCTTCACCACCCAGATGGGTGTTACCGTTGGTCGCCAGTACTTCGAAGGTGGTTTCCCCTTCAACTTCGTCGATCTCGATGATGGAGATATCGAAAGTACCGCCACCCAGGTCATACACGGCAACCTTGCGCTCACCCTTGACCTTGTTCACGCCGTAGGCAAATGCCGCTGCGGTCGGTTCGTTGATGATGCGTTTTACATCCAGACCGGCGATGCGACCTGCATCCTTGGTAGCCTGACGCTGGGCGTCGTTGAAGTAGGCCGGCACTGTGATAACAGCTTCGGTCACCGGCTCACCCAGATAATCTTCGGCGGTCTTCTTCATCTTCTTCAGCACTTCGGCAGAGATCTGCGGCGGTGCCATTTTCTTGCCCTTCACTTCCACCCAGGCATCACCGTTGTCAGCCTTGGCGATGGCGTACGGCATGATCTTCAGGTCACGCTGCACTTCTTCATCTTCGAAACGGCGACCGATCAGACGCTTGATGGCGAACAGTGTGTTCTTCGGGTTGGTGATGGCCTGACGCTTGGCCGGCTGACCAACCAGGATCTCGCCATCATCGGCATAGGCAATGATGGACGGAGTAGTACGATCGCCTTCTGCGTTCTCGATCACGCGAGCAGTGTCGCCATCCAGAATAGCGACGCAGGAGTTGGTAGTACCCAGGTCAATACCGATGATTTTACCCATTTGACGAATCTCCAAATACTTTGAATAAACTGGCGAGGAACTCGCCTTAATGCGTTAACGGCTAGGTGGGGGCTGCCAGTGTGGCTTTCAAGCTCCCGGCATCAAATTTTTTGTGCCGCCGTGGCCTTGGAACCTATATGGGGTCTCAAGTTGACGCTTCAAGCCCTGCCCTCAAAAAACCGCACATTCTTGCCTTGTTTACGGAAGAATGCTTGCCAAATGACGCCAAAAATAAGCAGTTGGCGCCGCAACCAATAAAAAGCCCGCCGAGCGGCGGGCTCAGCACAGCTGATGGCAATCAGGCTGGCGCCTTGGATACCATCACCATGGCCGGACGGATCACCCGACCATTGAGCTCGTAGCCCTTCTGCATCACGGCGATGACAGTGTTCGGTGCCAGCTCGCCATTTTCGATCATGCTCATCGCCTGATGGGCATTGGGATCAAACGGCTGATTGAGCGGATCAAGCGGATTCAGACCAAACTTGGCCACGCCGCTTTGCATCGATTTCAGGGTCAGCTCGACCCCTTCGATCATCGGCTTGAGCTCTTCGCTCTCCTTGTCGGCCAGCTCGATGGCGCGCTCCAGGTTGTCCAGTACCGGCAACAGTTCGGCGACGAATTTCTCCAGCGCAAACTTGTGGGCCTTCTCCACATCCTGGGCGGCACGGCGACGCAGGTTTTCCATTTCGGCGACGGCACGAATGGCACGCTCACGCTCTTCATTGGACGCCAGCTGGGCGGCTTCCAGTTGGGCCTCCAGCTCGGCAATGCGGGCCTGCTCGGCTGTCACTTCACTGTCTACATCGGTCGGCTCGACTGGCTGGGCTTCCACTTGCTCCATCGTTTCAACCTTTTGTTCTTCGTGGTTCATGACATCTCCAATTTCAGGGTTGCTTATGAGGGTCTGCTGACGTTCGGGTGCGAGACAAGTCGGCAACAGACCCTGTAATGGCGCTATTATGGGGACGCAGCCTCGGCTTTCAAGGGGAAAAAGGCGCTATCGTCGCCAATGAGCCGCACCGACAGGTAAATTGCCACTTTTCCCGGTACGATGGCGCGAGCAGAACGCTGGCAGCAGACAAATCCCCCACAAAGCGGGGTATACTGCCCCCAATACTCATCCCAGACCCGACAGACTATGGATTCTCCGTTCAAAACCATTGCCCTGATTGGCAAACCCCACCACGAAGGGGCCAACCAGACCCTGACCGGCTTGCATCAGTATCTCACTACCCGTGGTTTCAAGGTGCTGGTCGAAAGCCGGGTCGCCCACACCCTCGGCATCATGGATGAAAACGTGATGGATCTGGTCCAGCTTGGTGAGCAGGCGGACTTGGCCATCGTCGTCGGCGGGGACGGCAACATGCTGGGGGCGGCCCGGGTGCTGTCACGGTTCGATGTGGCGGTGATCGGGGTCAACCGGGGCAATCTCGGCTTTTTGACTGACCTGTCGCCGCAGGATTACCTGCTGCCGCTGGAGCAGGTGCTTTCCGGCCACTACAAGAGTGAACACCGCTTCTTGCTGGAAGCCGCCGTCTATCGTCACGGGGAGCGCAAATCGAGCAACCTGGCGGTGAACGAAGCTGTGCTGCACCCGGGCAAGATAGCTCACATGATCGAGTTCGAGGTCTATATCGATGGCAGCTTCATGTACAGCCAGCGCTCGGACGGCATCATAGTCGCCACCCCGACCGGCTCCACCGCCTATTCGCTATCGGCGGGCGGCGCCATCCTCACTCCCAAGCTCAACGCCATCACGCTGGTGCCCATGTTCCCGCACACCCTGAGCAGCCGCCCCATAGTGCTGGATGCGGACAGCGAGGTGCGCCTGCTGGTCTCACCGGACAATCAGGATGATGCCATGCAGGTGAGCTGCGACGGTCAGGTGACACTGGCGGTACACCCGGGGGACGAGATCCTCATCAAGAAGAGCAAGCACAAGCTGCACCTGGTGCATCCGCTCGATTACAGCTACTTCCACGTGCTGCGCAACAAGCTCGGCTGGGGCAGCAAGCTGTTCTAAGCCGCTTTCAACCCGTCCTTGTCCATCCTGTTGCGGGTCGACTCTTTACTGTATGGAAAACCAGTATATACTGGATGCATACACAGTAATGTTGGCCCATACAGGATGAGACAATGCTGACCCAGCTGACCGTCAACAACTTCGCTATCGTCAAGTTTCTCGAACTCGATCTACAACCCGGTATGACCTGCATCACGGGTGAGACGGGTGCCGGTAAATCCATCGCCATAGACGCACTCGGCCTCTGCTTGGGTGAGCGGGCAGAGGCCAGCATGGTGCGCCCCGATAGCGACAAGACAGAGGTCAGCGCCCGTTTCCTGCTGGACGGCAACCCCGCCGCCCGCGCCTGGCTCGCCGCCAACGAGCTGGAAAACGAAGGTGAATGCATAGTACGGCGGGTACTCTCTGCCGAAGGGCGCTCACGCAGCTACATCAACGGCGTGCCCGTCCCCCTGACCCAGCTCAAGAACCTGGGTCAACTGCTGGTCAACGTCCACGGCCAGCACGCCCACCAGCTCCTGCTCAAACCCGACTACCAGCTCAGCTTGCTGGATGGCTATGCCGGCCATCACCTGCTGCTGGAAGAAGTGCGCCAGCACTATCAGCTCTGGCGTCAGCTGCAAAACGAGCTCAATCGCCTCAAGGCCGAACAGCAACAGCGAGAAGCCCGCCGTCAGCTCATCGAATATCAGGTGCAGGAACTGGACGAATTTGCCCTGCAACCGGGGGAGTTCGAGGCGATCGAAGAGGAGCATCAGCGGTTGGCCAACGGCACCGAACTGATGCAGGAGTGCGGCGCCTGTCTCGATCTGCTCTATGACAACGAAGAGACCACCATCGCCGGCCTGTTGCAGGTCGCCGTCGACAAAGCCGAGAGTCTGGTGGGCATGGACAGCCGCCTCAGCCCTGTGCTGGAGATGCTGAACGAGGCGATGATAGGCGTGCAGGAGAGCCACAGCGAGCTGCGCAGCTATCTGGATCGGCTTGAGCTGGACCCTGAGCGCTTCACCGAGCTGGAGGCGCGCCTCTCCAAGGCCATCAATCTGGCCCGCAAGCACCATGTCAAGCCGGCCGAGCTGGCACTGCACCATCAGGATCTTGCCAGTGATCTCGCCCGCCTCAACTCTGATGAAGAGCGCCTCGAGGGCATGGAAGATGAACTGGCCGAGGCCCGCCTCGCCTTCGTGCAAGCCGCCGAGGCACTGAGCCAGAGCCGTCAGCGTTACGCCGAGGAGCTCGGCACCAAGGTGACCGCCAGCATGCACGAGCTGGCAATGCCGGACGGCCGCTTCGCCATCGAGGTGCGACCGGATGCCCAGAGCAGCCTGTCGCCGCTCGGCATTGATCGGGTGGAATTTATGGTCACCACCAACCCGGGGCAACCAATCCAGCCGCTGGGCAAGGTGGCCTCGGGCGGCGAACTGTCTCGCATCAGCCTCGCCATCGTCGTGATCAGTGCCCGCAAGGTCTCGACCCCGACCCTGATTTTCGATGAGGTGGACGTGGGGATCAGCGGCCCCACCGCCGCCGTGGTGGGTCGTTTGCTGCGCCAGCTCGGTGAATCCACTCAGGTCATGGTGGTCACTCACCTGCCCCAGGTAGCAGGCAAGGGCCACCAGCACATGGTGGTGAGCAAGCACACAGACGGCAAGACAACGGAAACCCAGATGCAGGCACTGGATCAGGGCGCTCGCCTCAAGGAGCTGGCTCGTCTGCTGGGCGGTGACCATATCACCGACAATACCCTGGCCAACGCCCGCGAGCTGCTTGCCTCCTGAGAAGGAACGCCCAATACGGCCAGTAAAAGGGGAGCCTCACACCTGCGGGTGTGAGGCTCCCCTTCTTTATATGGCTATCTGACGTTGCGATCGCCCTATCCTCTCTTCTATTTTTCCCCACAAACCAGCCGCTTGGTTAGCCGACATCCAGGGAACTCTCTGGCTCGGATCGAGTGCGGGAGCCAGACCAGAGTACGGGAGCTAAACCTGGCTCAACCTCAATAAGCGCCGCACAGCAACAAGACCCGGCTCCGAGTGCCGGGTCTGGCTCCATAACAAGGTGCTAGGACAAGCCGATGCAATCAGCTAGGTGACGGTGTGACCATCAAGGACGGTGCGAGTCATCCTGGTTGCCATGACCAGCACCGACGCATAGAGTGAGACCAGGTCGGGAGCAAAAACCCGTGCGCCTTCACCTGTTTTATCTGCCCCCTTGTCCGGCCAGCGTCCTTGCGCGGTCGACCAGGAGCCTCCAACTTCAGGAATGCCTTTATGCTCCACGTGTTTGGTCACAAGAACCCCGATAGCGACAGCATCTGCACCGCTCTGGTCACCGCCGACTGGCTCAATGGCCAGGGCAGACCGGCCCAGGCCTATGCACTGGGTGACCCCATCGCCGAGACCCGCTTCATTCTGGAAACCGCCGGGGTCGATGCCCCGCCCCTGCTGCAGGGGAGCGTGGCCAACAAATCTGTGTTTCTGGTCGATTTCAGCGAGCTGGAGCAGGGGCCAGAGGGCCTTGCCGAGGCGGATGTGCAGGGGCTGATCGATCACCACAGGATCGGCACTCTGATCACTCGGGGCCCCCTCGATGCCTGGATCCGCGCCGTGGGTTGCAGTGCCACTGTACTGCTGGAGCTGATGGGCTATGACAGCCTCTCCCGTTCCCAGGCTCGCCTGCTGCTGGGCGCCATCATCAGCGACACCTTCAGCCTCACCTCGCCCACGACAACGCCCCGTGATCGCGCAGCCGTCAATGCGCTGCTGCCCCTGGCCGATCTGGCGCTGGAGCCCTTCGCACAGACCCTGCTGGAACGCCGCACCCAGTTAGGTGATGCTCCCCTGGCCGAGCTGCTCATCGCCGATGAGAAGGCGTACCAGATTGCCGGTTACACACTGTCTGTCAGCCAGATATGCGTGATGGATCCGGCACAGCTTCAGTCACGGCAAGCAGAGCTGGTTCAGGCCATGCAGGCCCGGCTGGAACAGGACAAGCTGGATGCCTATGTGTTGATGCTGACCGATCTCGCCAAGGGGAACAGCCTGCTCTATTTTGCCAGCAACGGCATCTTGCCCGAGCAACCCATCCATCTGGCCGGTGCCGTCAGCCGCAAGAAGGAGGGTCTGCCCTGGCTGGCCCACTATCTGTCAACAGACCCGGTGTGATGCCAAGTGGCAGGGAAGCGGTACACGCCGGGTTCCCTGCCCTCTCTTTCTACCCCATGGCTTTGACACGCTACCTCGGTCGGCATGCGACTTCTTCTGTACGCCCTGGCGTCAACTTCTCTCATCCTGCTTGTTCGTGCTCACGGCGTCACGCGATACTCAGATAGAGACCAGGCAGCATGATTCAGATATGCAGCGCTTGCTGACCATGCAAACATGCTAAAAAAATACCATTTTTATCCACAATTCCGCCGCTAACCGTCAAATATGCGGGATCCCTTCATTCTCCATTCAACTCGGTCTGTTATGCTGATGTAAACGAACATGGTTTTACTATGCATCACCGACAGAGGGTGACGCCAGACGACCTGGACATGTTAGCGCCATACCATATATAGCGGGAACACAGTGGTAAGAGACACACTTGGTGTCTCTGGTGACCCGCGTCATGCCAAGGAGAACTGCTTATGACCTCAACCCATATTGTGCTCTTGCTGGAAGGCAAGGATTACGAGCAAGAGACGCTGGCCAAAGCAAGCCGGTTGGCACAGGGCATGGGCACTGAGCTGACCCTGCTGCACCTGACTCACAGCAGCAAGGTGCGCCGCGAAAGCCTGTCGCTGTCCGAAGAAGAGCGCAGTGCCCAGGGCACATTGGATGCCAAGGCCATCATCAGTGAACTCATCACCACCTTGCCGCATCCGGTGGATTATCAGTGCCTGGTGGTCGATGACGTTGTGTCGGACCTGAAGCACTGGCTGGCTTCACACCCGACGGATCTGCTGCTGGTGGGCAGCCGCCATCACTGGATGGAAGGATCCCTGGCCCGTCTGCTCATCTACAAGCTGCCGATCGATATCCAGATCTGCCACGAACCCTACGTAGAGCAGCTCAAAGCCGTCAGCTAACCTGAAAGGCGCCCGCTCAAGTGGTGGGCGCCTCATCTCCCCCTGTCCCCTCTTGTTGCCATCGACACGCGCACTTTCCCCGTTTGCCACGCGACTTGCTCATTGCCGCCACCTCTGCCCAACCCGCTGGCAGCCTCACTAATGACAAGCCTGTCTACATGTTTCCTTACATATTCATCGCTGTTTTTTAAGCCTCGTTTGCTGCAGGATATTGCCCTTGCATGCCTTCGCACGTTTCATTCAGGTGATAAATGAACATAACTCCCAAGCAGAGAAAATTTGCCCTGCTCGCACTCATCCCCCTGGCCGCCATCACCTGGCTGGCCTGGCCGAATACGACCCCGGACCCGGTGCTGAGCGCGCCAGTGACCCGCCAGGATGTGGAGCAGACTGTGCTGGCAAGCGGCGTCCTGCAGGCCATAGAGCAGGTGGATGTGGGTGCCCAGGTCTCGGGTCAGGTGACCTATCTGGCCGTCGAGGCGGGACAGAGCGTCAAGCAGGGTGACCTGCTGGCCGAGATAGATCCCCTGATCGCCCAGAACAACCTCAAGACCGCCGAGGCGGATCTCGCCAGTCGCCGTGCCCAGCTCAAGATCAAGCAGGCACAGCTCAAGCAAAACGAGCTGGCCTGGCGCCGTCAGCAGCAGATGTTCAAGCAGGAAGCCAGCTCCCGCGCCGATCTGGAGAGCGCCGAAGCCCAGTTGGCGGTCACCCGGGCCGAGCTGCAGAGCGCCCAGGCCGAGATCGAGAATGCACTGATCAAGGTGGATCGCACCAAGACGGAGCTGGGCTATAACCGCATTCTGGCCCCCATGGATGGCACAGTCGTCAGCATAGTGACCCGCCAGGGCCAGACCTTGGCCGCCAGCCAGACTGTGCCCACCCTGCTCAAGCTCGCCAATCTGGAAACCATGACGGTCAAGGCACAGATCTCTGAGGCGGATGTCACCCGGGTCAAGGCCGGCATGCCGGTCTATTTCACCCTGATGGGCGATGCGGATACCCGTTATCACGGCACCCTGCGCACGGTCGAACTGGCCCCCACCAACATCAACGAGCAGGCCACCAGCACCACGGCCACCAGCAATGCCGCCGTCTATTACTACGCCCTGTTCGATGTACCCAATCCGGATCACACCCTGCGAGTCGCCATGACCACGCAAGTCACCATAGTGCTCGGCGAGCGCAAGCAGGTGCTGACCATTCCACAGACGGCCCTTGGCAAGAAGCTGGGGGAGAACGAGTACGAAGTCACCCTGATCAAGGATGACGATCAGAAAGAGACACGCCGCATCAAGACCGGCATGAAAGATGACATCAAAGTCGAGGTAGTCAGCGGCCTCACCGAGCAGGACAAGGTCAAGCTGGGTCAAAGTGCTCCCGTCAACGGCCCCGATGTGGAGATGATGTTGTGAGTGAGCCACTGATCCAGCTCAAAGGGATAGAGCGACGCTACCAGAGCGGAGAGCAGGAGGTTACCGTCCTGCATCCGCTGGATCTGACCATTGAAGCGGGTGAGATGATCGCCATCGTCGGCGCCTCCGGCTCCGGCAAATCCACCCTGATGAACCTGCTAGGCTGCCTGGATCGCCCAAGCGCGGGCCAGTATCTGTTTCGGGGGCAGGACACCGCCACTCTGGATGCCCTCTCCCTGGCCCGGTTGCGCTGTCACCACTTTGGCTTCATCTTTCAACGCTACCATCTGCTGCCACACCTCAACGCCGCCGCCAACGTGGAGATCCCGGCCGTCTATGCCGGCACCTCCCGCCCCGATCGGCAGGCACGCTCCCAAGCCCTGCTGGCACGGCTGGGCTTGAGTGATCGCAGCCATCACACCCCGGGGCAGCTCTCCGGTGGTCAACAGCAGAGGGTCAGCATCGCCCGGGCACTGGCCAATGGCGGCGAAGTGATCCTGGCGGACGAACCCACGGGTGCCCTCGACAGCCAGAGCGGCAAGGAAGTGATGGCCATTCTCAAGGAGCTGCACGTCCAGGGCCACACCATTATTCTGGTAACCCACGACATGGCAGTGGCCAGCCACGCGGATCGCATCATCACGCTGCGCGATGGCCGGGTGCTGGAAGACAGCGGCAAGCCGGCCACGACCACAGCCCGCCTCCCGGCCGCCTCCCCCGCCGCCAGGGCGAGCGGCAACGACTGGGATCGCTATCGCGAGGCGGGACGCATGGCGCTGCACGCCATGCTGGCACACCGGATGCGCACCTTCCTCACCATGCTCGGCATCATCATAGGCATAGCCGCCGTGGTGAGCGTGGTCGCGCTCGGTCAGGGGGCCCGTGCCAAGGTGGTCGACCAGATCAACGCCATGGGCACCAACACCATCGACATATTCCCGGGCAAAGATTGGGGGGACGAGAAGGCCGCCAGCATCCAGACCCTCAACAAGCGGGATCTCGATGCGCTGCTCGGCCAGCCTTATCTGGAAGGGGCCAGCCCCCAGATTGCCTCGTCGGGTCAGCTGCGTTATCGCAACAAAACCAGCAGTGGCAGCATAGTGGGAGTCGGCAGCGACTTCTTCCGGGTCAAGGGGATGAAGCTCACCAGTGGCCGCCTGTTTGACGAGCGCGACATCCAGAACCGGGCCGCGGTGGCAGTGGTGGATGGCAAGACCATAGAGAGCCTGCTTGGCAAGGAAGATCCGGTCGGCCAGGTGGTACTGGTCGGCACCCTGCCGGTGCGCATCATTGGTGTGGTGGAAGAGGAGACGGGGTTTGGCCGCAGCAGCCAGTCAGTGAACGTCTGGCTGCCCTACAGCGCCGTGATGAGCCGCCTCATCTCCCAGAACCACTTCAGCCAGCTCACCATTCGGGTCAAGGACGGGGTGCAACCCGCCCTTGCCGAACAGGCTGCCATCGAGCTGCTGACCCAGCGCCACGGGGTGAAGGACTTCTTCACCTTCAGCAGCGACAGCATCATCAAGTCTGTGGAGAAGACCACAGCTACCATGACGCTGCTGGTCTCCGCCATCGCAGTGATCTCCCTCATCGTCGGCGGGGTCGGGGTGATGAACATCATGCTGGTCTCAGTGGTGGAGCGTACCCGCGAGATAGGGATCCGCATCGCGGTCGGCGCTCGCCAGTCCGACATTTTGCAGCAATTTCTGATCGAGGCCGTGATGGTCAGCCTGCTCGGGGGCATGCTCGGGGTCGGCGTCTCCCTGTTCATAGGCCTGCTCTTCTCCCTGTTCGTGGAGAGCATTCAGATGCAGTTCTCGCTCTTTTCCATCCTGATGGCGTTTGGTTGCTCCTCGCTCATCGGGATCCTGTTTGGTTACCTGCCCGCCCGCAATGCCGCCCGGCTCGATCCGATCGAGGCGCTGGCGAGGGAATGACGATGCACAACTTATCCAAACTGGCGCTCTGCCTGGCCCTTGCTGCTGGCGTGAGCGCCTGCAGCCAGCAGAGCACCTATCACAGACAAGATCTGGCACTGGCTCCGAGCTGGCAACAGCCGGATGACGGCCTCACCCGGCAGCAGGCCGGCCTCTGGTGGCAAGGGTTCCATGATCCGGCGCTGGATCAACTGGTGGAAGCCGTGCTGGCCGCCAACCCTGACATGCAGGTCGCCGGGTTGAGGCTCAAGAGCGCACTGCTGGGCGCAGATTATGCCGATACCAACCAGACCCCCTCGGTCAGTGCCAGCCTGGGGGCCAACGGCACCAAAAATCTGAAAGATGGCAGTGCCAGCAGCGGCATGGGCCCCTCTCTCACCCTCAGTTATGAGGTGGATCTCTGGGGTCGACTCGCCTCGATACGGGATCAGGCGAGCTGGGAAGCCCAGGCTTCCGCCCAGGATTTGGCGGCCACCCGCCTGATGCTGATCGGCAAGGCGCTGGAGCAGTACTGGCAGCTGGCCTATCTCGGCTCGGCCATCACACTGGGCGAGCGGCAACTGGCAAATTACACCCGCGCCGAACAGCTGACCCAGGCCAAGTACCAGGCCGGCGCCATTACCCGGCTCGATCTGGTGCAGGCAAGCCAGCAGAAGGCCAACAAACAAGCTGAGCTCGCTTCGCTCCTGATGCAGCAGGAACAGGCCCGCAACGGGCTGCGCCTCTTGCTTGGGCGCAGCAGCGGACCGCTGGAATTTGCCCCGACCGCACTGACGACGAGCCCGGTGCCATCACTGACGGTCGGCATTCCAGCGGATGTGCTGGCACGGCGCCCCGACGTGCGCGCCGCCGAGTTGCGCCTGCGCAAGACACTGGCAAAAGGGGATGAGATCCGCACCAGTTTCTATCCCAGCTTGAGTCTCACCGGCGGTGCCAGCAGCACCTCGGACACCCTGACCCAGGTATTGCAAAATCCGGTGGGCACTCTGGGTGCAAGCCTGGCGCTGCCTTTCCTCGAATACAACAAGACCCGGATCTCCATTGCGAGCTCAGAGCTTGATTACCAGATTGCCGAAACCGAATTTCGCAAGCAGCTTTATACCGCCCTGGTCGAGGTGGAAGACGGCCTGGCCGCCCGCCATCACGGCGAGCAGCGCCTGAACTATCTGGCCGAGCAGCTGACGTTTGCCAAAGAGGCAGAACGGCTTGCTCGGGCTCGCTTCCAGGCCGGTGCCACCGGGGTACAACCCTGGCTGGATGAGCAGAACCGCCTGTGGGAGGCCGAGCTTTCCTTGCTCAACCAACAAAAGGAGCAGCTCAATACCATGGCCAGGATCTACAAGGCGCTGGGGGGCAGTGATCGCAGCTGAGCCAGCGCGCTCGACACCGCCTCTCATGCCATGAGAGGCGGTGCTTTTTCCCCCTCTTGATGTCCCCTTCCTGATTGCCTGTCACACAAAGCAATTGATAATAGTTTTCATTTGATGAAAAATGGGCGCCATTGTCAGTCAGGAGTATTCATATGTCTCAGCCCACCCCGGTCAATCGCCCTCGTCTGCTCACGGTCAAACACGTCCGGGATGTGAGCCCGCACCTGCGCCGAGTCTGCCTGACCAGCCCGGAACTCGCTGACTACCCCTTCACCTGCGGCGGCGCCCATATCAAGATCATGCTGCCACAGCCGGGCCAGACCCACGCCGTACTGCCCACGCCCACCCCGCAAGGGCCGCGCTGGGAAGACCCGAGCCAGCGCCCCATCATGCGCACCTTCACCATACGGGCATTTCGTCGCGAGGCACTGGAGCTAGACATCGACTTCGCGCTGCACGGCGATGCCGGCCCCGCCAGCCGCTTTGCCATGCAGGTCAAACCCGGTGATCTGCTTGCCATCTCGGGCCCGGGTGGCCCGGATCCCATGCTGCAGCCTGCCCGGCACTACTACATGGTGGGTGACCTCACCTCCCTGCCCGCCATCAGCGCCATGGCCGAGGTAATGCCCGCCGACGCCCAGGGCCACATCGCCCTGCTGGTACCCTATCAGGAAGATGTACAGGATCTGTCGCTACCCGCCGGCATGACCTTGCGCTGGTTTATCGGCACCCCCGAGCAGACTGAACCACTGGTGGCGTATTTCACCGCCCTGCCGATGCAGGAGCAGGCGAGCTACTTCTGGTTCGGCGGTGAAGAGGGGCTGGTGGTGCCATTGCGCCGTCACGTCAGGCGCACCCTGGAGGTGGATCGCACTCGGGTCTACGCAGTCCCCTACTGGCGCCACGGCAAAGATGAAGAGGCCTATCACCACGCCCGTCACGATGTGATGGACAGCTGATCTGCCCATTTTTTCCTTGGAATATCAAGCTCATGGCCTGCCGGTCATGGGCTTGATTGCTATGTGCACTCCCCTTATTTGCTCCTTGCCCCCCATTGTGGTGATCCGAGCGGTTGTGCTTGATTTGATGCAAACAACCAGATAATGATAATCACTCTCAACAATAAACAGTGATGACGCCCCATTGCAGCCTCTCTCCATGCCCCGGGTTTGGATGTGGCGCGCACGTCATTCACTCCCGTTTGCACAGCAAGGTAATCCAGATGGCAGTTTTGAACTCAGTAATGCGCGCCTTCGCGGTGGAGGCTCTTCCCACTCCTGCCGACCTGTTGGCACTTCATCCCTGTCCCAGCGAGGTTGCAGCGCAGATCGATCACCATCGCCAGCAGGTTCGCCAGATCCTGACAGGAGAAGACGATCGCCTGCTGGTGGTGATAGGTCCCTGCTCCATCCACGATCCCCTCGCCGCCCTCGATTACGCACAGCGACTGGTACGGTTGGCCGACGCCTATCAAGACAGGTTGCAGATAGTGATGCGCACCTATTTCGAGAAGCCACGCACCACAGTGGGCTGGAAGGGGCTGGTATTCGACCCCCATCTGGATGGCAGCAACGACATAGGTCACGGCCTGCGGCTGGCGCGTCAGCTGCTGCTCGACATCAACCGTCTGGGATTGGCCACCGCCACCGAGTTTCTCGATACCACCAGCTTCCTCTATCTTGCCGACCTCATCAGCTGGGGAGCCATCGGCGCCCGCACCACCGAATCCCAGGTGCACCGTCAGCTGGCCTCGGCGCTGCCCTGCCCTGTCGGCTTCAAGAACGGCACGGACGGCAATATCCGGGTCGCCATCGATGCCATTCAGGCCAGTGAAGCCTCCCATCTGTTCACAGCGCCGGGCAGTCAGGGCGGCATTGTGGTGATCAAGAGCGAAGGCAATCCCGCAGGCCACATCATATTGCGTGGCGGCACCCGCCCCAATTATCACCAGAGCGACGTGGAGGATGCCGTCGAACGCCTGACGCGGCAGGGGCTCAGCCACCGCCTGATGGTGGATTGCAGCCACGGCAACAGCCAGAAACTGCACAAAAATCAGATCCGGGTGGCAGGTGAGCTCTGCCGTCAGTTGGGGGAAGGCAGCGAAGCCATCGCCGCCGTCATGGTCGAGAGCTTCTTGCAAGGGGGCAGCCAGAAGCCTGCGCCATTGAACGAACTCGCCTATGGCCAGTCGGTCACCGACGCCTGCCTGTGCTGGGACGATACCCAGACCCTGCTCGCCATGCTGGCCGAGGCTGTCGAGTTACGTCGCCAGAGCAGAACCCGACGCCAGCCCGGAACGGTACACTGGGATGCCCAATTGGCCAGCTGAACAAGAGAAGGCTCCCCCAGCGGGAGCCTTATTATCTGCAAGTCCCGTCATTACCATTTAGTCAGCCAGGTCGCCAAATAAAATGGTCCAGACTTATCCGTTCAGGATAAAGACCATAGGGTGCGGGCTTTGGATGGGATACAGAAAATATCCGTGCTACCTCTCTTCATTCGTCACTCGATGACCAGCAACCGGCATACCGGCTCCCCTTTATGCCATGTCAGACAAAACTGAAAAGCATGCCAGTTAATGGAAAAAGCCCTTCGATGAGTAAAAAGAATCGTAGCTTGCTTGCGGGCAGCTTAATGCCCCCTAATTTTCTGGGGAATGATGGAGGCGAATATACAATGGGCTGTATGAGTCCAGTGACTCGTCTCTCATTGGCCGTCGGTGAACTGCTGGCAATACAAGATGGGGAAACCACAAGCCGATGCAGACATGACAATTAATCGGCCAATAAGAAAGGCAAACATCACGGCTGACAGTATGCTGTCGCACTGCGACAAACAGGGACGGTACAAAGTGAGGAGGGAATTGACAGGAGAATACGTCGGTGAGCACAAATAATAATGCCGCCTCGCGGGCGGCATCATTCATGATCGATCCGGTGGATCAGATCAGGAAATCATTCAGATCCTTGCCCAGCGCAACTTGCTCGGCAATGGCTTTCGGCATACGGCCCTGGCCGGTCCAGGTCTTCTCCTGGCCATCTTCCTGATACTTGTACTTGGCAGGACGCGGTGCGCGCTTGCTCTTGGCGGCGCCAGCAGTGGCGGCTGGGGCAGCGGCGCTGTTGATCAGCTCACGGGGATCAATACCGGCTTGCTGCAGCATTTCGGTGAACTCGCTCAGCTTGCGCTGACGCTCTTCCTGCTCGGCACGCTCTTGCTCAACAGACTCGGCGCGCTCGTTATATACCAGCTCAAACTTTTCTTTCGCTTCTTGCAGCTGTTCAAACGGCAATTCACGGATGGCAGCACGCAGGCTGCGAATGTTCAGCAGAACTTTCAGAAATTCGTTCATTACTTCCTCACAAAATTATTTTTGTTTGTCACAGGGATAACACAGCTTGAGAATAGCATGCCTGTTTGATAACAACATACTGTTTTTATAGTTCCTGTCACTTTCTTAACAAAAACGATTGGCTGAATATGCCAGCAACTTTATTCACTCGTTGCTCATTGTCGTAACCGCCGTGATCGCTCACCACACAATTCTCCCCGGCGTGCCTGACAAATAGACGGACACACCCTGGCATATTTCTCATCACACTTATGTCAGCTATTTTCACAATTGGCCATTGTGGTTAAAACCTGTACCACTCAGACGAGGCTCAAGGTAGACGAATGGCGCTATATATTACTGCCCCATAGCGCCCCATGCCTGCCATCCCTATATTCTCGCCCTCGCGCTTCACATCATGTTATTTGAGGATCAAGCGACGCCAGGGGCCTGTGATCTCGCAGTGACCCGTTTCCTCCGTATTCTGCCAGCCGAGGCGATGATAAAAGGCCAGAGCAGAGGTATTGTGGGTCGCCACCTTGAGCGAGGCCGGCTTCCGACAAGCCGCCAACCCCTGGGTCAGCAGTGCCCGCCCCAGCCCCTGACCATGCCAGTCGGCCGACACGTAGAGATGATGCACGAAGCTCTCATCCCCCCAGATGGAAACAAACCCGCAAGGGGTGCCACCCTGTTCAGCCACCCAGAGCTGCTCGCCCCGGGTATGCTCGTCGAAATCCTCAAGCCGAAAGTGGGAAGGGTCGACCCAGTGAAAGGTCTGACGCCGCCCCTTCAGGTACAGCTGCGCCAATTGGGGAATATCCGTCTCTCGCATGACTCTGATCATCAGGCCTTCCTTCGTCACTGTTATCACTTGGCAACACTGTCGGATGGATCGCCACACAGTGTCAAATATCATGGTTAGGATAACGGCCAGCCGATGGCACGGGTGTGACACACCTCTGTCCATTTTATCGCCCATGGGGCTATACTGCCTGAGTCCCATGTATGGATGGTTTGAGGCTCGCTGATTTATGGATAACAAGCAGATAGAAGGTAACATCTTTGTTCCGGCCCATATCGACGATGTCTGGCGTGCCTGGACAACCGAGAGCGGCCTGCGCAGCTTCCTGGCACCGGAATGCCTGATGGTGCCCGAACCGAATGGTCCCTTCGAGATCTATTTCAGGCCCGATGCCCCGCTGGGTGAACGTGGTAGCGAAGGCTGTCGGGTGATGGCCGTCATGCCCCACGACCTGCTCAGCTTCAGCTGGAACTTTCCGCCCTCCCTGCCCCATATTCGTCTGCAAAAAACTCAGGTCAGCCTGCGTTTTGTGCCTGAAGGTCAGGGTACTCGCCTCTACTTCCTGCAAAGCGGCTGGGCAAACGATCCCGACTGGGATCAGGGCTACGCCTATTTTCGGGAAGAGTGGCTGGAAACCAGCCTGCCCCGCCTGCAGTATCGCTTCACCCACGGCCCCATCGACTGGAATAACCCGCCGGACAAGCAGCAACTGAAATCACTGGCCCAATAAGCCGACATATCAAAACACCGCCAGCTGGCGGTGTTTTTTATATTCAATTAGCGGCAGTTCAACGCGGGTTTGTCATCCAGCAGCCAGGAAATCCAGCGCCGTTTTGAATTTAGAACAAACCCTTCATCTGCCTCAATGCCTTTTACTATGTAGCCATCTGCTGACAACTGTTCTGCCATCCCGGCAAAATGCCATTCGTTGCTATTAATACGCTCGCCCTTGATCAAGGCGTCACTTAGCTGTTGATTCATCACAATGATCGAAAGTCCCGTCACTGAGTCTATCCCCAGCCCGGTATTTGCTACCCGCCCAACCACAACCGGTACCTTGACTGTACAGTGGCGACCTTCACTATCAGCTGTGGTATAGCTCCCTTCACCAACTCGCCCCTGCATCCATAAAAGACTTCCCTGAGTCAAACGCTCTACCGACAATATACCCAGCGCCCCCTTGGGGAAATCATGAATATCAACAGTCTCGGCGAGCAGGACCGGACATGCCAGCATGAACAGCCATAGATAATGTTTCATCATGTCCTCCCCGCTGATTGAGCGTATGAATCGCCTTGTTGCGAGAGAAAATAGAGCAACACAAAGGGGCCGATGACAGGGACAAAAAAGACACATCCCCACCATCCCGAACGATCAATATCGTGCAGACGGCGGACGACAAGTGCATTCAGAAAACAAAGCGAAACGTAGTCCCGTTAATATGTTACGCGCCGTCATGTCAAACGGTCAGCCAAGCCCGACACTGACCGAAAAAGCCAATAAGCATCCTGAACACCAACGAGCAATAATGAAGCCCAAAAAATGGGCGGCGGGTGCTGCTTATGGGCTTTATGACCACCTTGAATGCCATGACGGCATTCTCTACAATGACGCACTTTCTAGCCATTTCAGGTCATATTGATGAGCGATACCAACACCAAACCGGCACTGCCGGATCACCTTGCGGGCAACCCGCGCAGCCCGCACCATGTCGCAGCCTGTTTCGAACACCCGATCGGTATTCGGCTCAATGGTAAAGAGCGCACCGATGTCGAGGAGTATTGCATCAGTGAAGGTTGGGTGAAGATCCCCTCCCCCAAG
This sequence comes from Aeromonas sp. D3, assembly GCF_027705025.1. Taxonomy (NCBI): domain Bacteria; kingdom Pseudomonadati; phylum Pseudomonadota; class Gammaproteobacteria; order Aeromonadales; family Aeromonadaceae; genus Aeromonas; species Aeromonas sp. D3. The sequence continues at coordinate 80,470 of NZ_JAPDBE010000018.1, forward strand.
GCGCTGGATCGTCGCGGTCAGCCGATCCTGATCACCCTGAAAGGCACCGTTGAAGCCTACTATATCGAGTCCGTTTAACTGCTGCGGCCTGCCTCTTCGGCTTACCGAGCCAGCGGGTCTGTCACTGCAGTCAACAACAAGGCCACCATAACGGTGGCCTTGTTGTTTCTGGCATCTGCCAAGGTGAACGACTTGCGGGCTGAATCGGCGGCGCTTACACCCCCAAGCGGTCGCGCAGGGTGTACCAGGCGGCACCAGCGGCGGTAAAGGGGATACGAAACAGGCGGCCGCCGGGGAAGGGATAGTGCGGCAGCTTGGCGAAGGCATCGAAGCGCTCTGCCTGACCACTCAATACCTCGGAGAGCAGCTTGCCCGCCAGATGGGTACAGGTGACACCGTGGCCGCTGTAACCCTGCATGTAATAGATGTTGGGGCCGATGCGGCCAAACTGCGGCAGGCGCGACAGGGTCAGCAGGAAGTTGCCGGTCCAGGTGTATTCCACCTTGACGCCTGCCAGCTGCGGGAAGGTCTTGAGCATTTTGGGGATGATCAGCCGTTCGATATCCGCCGGATCCCGCGCGCCATACACAACGCCACCGCCGTAGAGCAGACGGTGATCGCCGGAGGTGCGGTAGTAGTCGAGCAGGTAGTTGCAATCTTCCAGGCAGTAATTTTGCGGCAATAGGGAGCGGGCGCGCTCCTCCCCCAACACCTCGGTGGCGATCACCTGGGTACCGCAGGGCATGCTCTTGCCAGCGAGCTCGGGCACCAGGTTGCCAAGATAGGCGTTGCCGGCCACCACCACGAAGCGCGCCTTCACCGCCCCCTTGGCGGTCTTCACCAGTGCAGGTTGGCCTGGGGTGATGCTGGTGACGGCGGATTGCTCAAAAATCCGCCCCCCCTGCATGCGGATGGCTTCGGCCTCCCCCAGCGCCAGGTTGAGGGGGTGAATATGGCCGCCGCTCTTGTCGAGCAGGCCGCCGACGTAGCGATCACTCGCTACCACCTCGCGGATCCCGTCCCCATCGAGCAGCTCCAGCTTGTCGTTGCCCCACTTCTGCCAACGGGCCTGCTGGGCCTTGAGCTCATGGAGCTGGCGCTCCGTCTCGGCGGCAAAGACGCCCCCCTCCTGCAGGTCGCACTGGATGTTGTAGCGTTTGATCCGCTCGCGGATGATCTGCCCCCCTTCAAACAACATGGAGCCGAGCAGCTTTGCCTGATCCGGCGGGCAGTTCGCTTCTATGGTGTCGATATCGCGGCTGTAGGAGTTGACGATCTGGCCGCCGTTGCGACCGCTGGCGCCAAAGCCTACCCGGGCCGCCTCCAGCACCACCACCGAATAGCCCTTTTCCACCAGATGCAGCGCACTGGAAAGGCCGGTGTAACCCGCCCCTATGATGCAGACATCGCACTCAAGCTGCTCGGTCAATGTCGGATAGGGTGCGTGTTGATTGGCACTGGCTGCGTAGTAACTGTTTACATGCTCGGTCATGATCCCTGTTTCCTTACCGGTTCTTTTCCCAAACGAGACATAGTCTCGACACTAGAAGTTGGCCGGGGTATGGGCGCTGACGATGCGACAAGTCTGCCCCGACGGATTGCTGAAACTGTGGGGCTCGCCTGTGTCGATCACATAGCTGTCCCCGGCGCTGAGTGGATAGGTCTGCCCGGCCACCGTCAGGATCACAGACCCTTCCAGCACGGTACCGACCTCCTCCCCCAGATGCTTGACCTGACCGCCAGTGTCGGTGCCGGGGGCATAGGTCTCCAGCATGAAGCCAAGCTGGCGACGATTATTGCCGTTGTGCACCAGCTTCATGGAAACCCCCTGACTGCCCAGCTCGATCAACTGCTCGGCCTTGATCACCACGCTTGGCGCACGCCCCTCCTCCTCGGCGAAGAAGCGCGACAGCGGCAGCTCATAGACGTTAAGCAGCTTCTGCAAGGAGGCCACCGACGGGCTCACCTTGTCCTGCTCTATCATGCAGATGGCGCCGTGGGTCAGCCCGCTCAGCTCGGCGACCCGTCGCTGGGAGAGCCCGAGACGGCGGCGTGTGGCGGCGAGGCGCTCCCCCATACTCTTGTCCATCAGCGGGTTAGCCGTCATGGTCTGCCGCTTTGCCTCTGCTTGTTGTTGCTGCATCGCCCACCTCCTTGTGTGCCTGCCGACTTGCGTATTTATCTGCTTGTGTGCCTGTCGAGTGTGCTTGCGGATCGGTTCGAGGGCGCAACCGGTTAAAATAGCGAGTCACATTGCAGGACCTGTTCGTTATCCTGCACGGCACGTGCCGTTCATTATTTTGCACACTCAATCCCACAAAAACCGGTAAAATCGCCCTGACAGCTCCATTTCTAGCATGCAGCGCCCCGTTTACTCAAATATATTTAACACTTGAAAAACATTTCAGCTCAATTTATGGTCTTTCTGTGCTTATTATTCTATACGGTGGCAGCACAGGATCCCTTGGCCACCCTGACCCACAATCGAGGCTTCCTTCTATGTCAGCATCACAACCCGCTCTCTCCTTGATCAAGTCCCTTGCCTATATAGATGGTCGCTGGTGCGAGGCGCATAGCGGACGCCACTTCGAGGTACTCAATCCGGCCAATGGCCAGATCATCACCCAGGTACCCGACATGGACGAGGTGGACACCCGCCGCGCCATCGAGGCCGCCAGTGCGGCGCAAGCGCCCTGGGCCGCCCTCACGGCCAAGGAGCGCAGCAACAAACTCTACGCCTGGTTTGAACTCATCATGGCCAATCAGGACGAGCTGGCTCGCATCATGACCTGCGAGCAGGGCAAGCCGCTGGCCGAGGCCAAGGGGGAAGTGGCCTACGGCGCCAGCTTTATCCAGTGGTTCGCAGAAGAGGGCAAGCGCGCCTATGGCCGCACCATTCCGGGTTTTTCCAGCGACAAGCGTCTGGCCACCATCAAGCAGCCAGTGGGGGTGGTCGCCGCCATCACGCCATGGAACTTCCCCATCGCCATGATAACTCGCAAGGCGGGCCCGGCGCTGGCAGCCGGTTGCACCATCGTCATCAAACCTGCCGCCGAGACGCCGCTGTGTGCGCTGGCGCTGGCTGCGCTGGCGGAAGCGGCCGGCATTCCGGCTGGCGTTATCAATATCGTTACCACCCATCACTCGTCAGCGGTGGGCAACGAGCTGTGCAACAACAAGGCAGTGCGCAAGCTCTCCTTCACCGGCTCGACCCGCATCGGCAAGCTGCTGATGCGCCAGTGCGCCGACACCATGAAGAAGCTGTCGCTGGAGCTGGGTGGCAACGCCCCTTTCATCGTGTTTGACGATGCCAATCTCGACGCCGCCATCGCCGGGGCGCTCGCCTCCAAGTACCGCAATGCGGGCCAGACTTGCGTCTGTGCCAACCGCATCTTGGTGCAGGCCGGTATCTACGACGCCTTCGCCGAGAAGCTGACTGCCGCCGTGCAGGGCTTCAAGGTGGGGGATGGCATGAGCGAGGGCACCCAGATAGGCCCGCTGATCAATCCCGCCGCGGCCAGCAAGGTGGCCGAGCTGGTCAAGCAGGCCGAAGCCGCCGGCGCCAAGGTGCTGGTGGGCGGCGAGCCGCATCCCGCCGGCCCTCTGTTCTACCAGCCCACCATTTTGGGCAATGTCGATAAAACCAACCCCATTTTGCAGGAGGAGATCTTCGGCCCGGTCGCTCCTCTGGTACGTTTCGACACCGAAGCCGAGGCCATCGCCATCGCCAACGACACCCCCTATGGGCTGGCAGCCTACTTCTATGGCCGGGATATCGCCAGGGTGTGGCGGGTAGCCGAGCAGCTGGAATACGGCATGGTGGGCATCAACGAGGGGATCATCTCCACCGAGCTGGCCCCCTTTGGCGGCATCAAGGAGTCGGGTCTGGGCCGCGAAGGGGCGGCCGAGGGGCTGGAAGAGTATCTGGAAACCAAATATCTCTGCTTTGGGGGCATTCGCTAAGAGCGGATTTATACCAGACCCCGGCTTCTCCCTTCTCAAGAAGGAGGAGCAAACCGCCCCACTCGGCAGGGAAGGAGATGCAACGTCAACCGCCTTCCCTGTCAGAGGGAGGGTTGGGATGGGGTCCGGCTATCAAGCTGCAGCGTGCCTTTGCAGGCATACCATCATGAAAAGGACCAAGTGAGCGCTCCCGGTTGGGAGGCTCGCCACATTGAGACCGGGGCCAAGGCCTCTCAGGGAGGAAAGATGAGTTATTCAGATAGCCATGCAGACAACAACCAGGCCTGGCAGGCCCGCCGTGAAGCAGCCGTGGTCAACGGCGTCGGCACCCTGCTGCCGGTATTTATCGACAAGGCTCTCAACGCCGAGCTATGGGACGTGGAGGGCAACCGCTACATCGACTTTGCCTCCGGCATCGCCGTGCTCAACACGGGCCACAATCACCCTAAAGTGGTGGCGGCAGTGCGTGAACAGCTCGAAAAATTCAGCCACACCTGCTTTCAGGTGACCCCCTACCCCGGCTATATCGAGCTTGCCGAGAAGCTCAACGCCCTGGTGCCCGGCCCTACGCCGAAGCGCACCCTGTTTCTCTCCACCGGCGCCGAGGCGGTGGAGAACGCCATCAAGATAGCCCGCGCCCACACAGGCCGCAGCGGCACCATCGCCTTCAAGGGGGGCTTTCACGGTCGCACCATGATGGGGATGGCGCTCACCGGCAAGGTTGTGCCCTACAAAACGGGTTTCGGCCCCTTCCCGGGAGAGGTCTATCACCTGCCCTTCCCGAGCGATTACCTGGGGGTGAGCGAGGCCGATGCCTTGGCCGCACTGGATCTCTGCTTCAGCTCGGATATAGAACCGGCCCGGGTGGCAGCCATCATTCTCGAACCCGTGCAGGGTGAAGGGGGTTTCTACCCCGCCTCTCCCAGCTTTATGCAGAGCCTGCGCAAGCTGTGCGATCAGCACGGCATAGTGCTCATCTGTGACGAGATCCAGAGCGGTTTCTGTCGCACCGGCAAAACCTTTGCCACTGAATACAGCGGCATAGAACCAGACATCATGACCCTGGCCAAGAGTCTGGCCGGTGGCTTCCCTCTCTCGGCCGTGGTGGGCAAGGTGGCCATCATGAACGCTGCCAAGCCGGGCGGTCTGGGGGGCACTTATGCCGGTTCCCCCATCGCCTGCGCCGCCGCCCTGGCGGTACTGGAGGTGATCGAAGAGGAGCAACTCAACCAGAAAGCCCTGGCTCAAGGGGAGCAGATCAAGGCTCGCCTGCATCAGTTGGCCGAGGGTTTTGACTGCATCGGCGACATTCGCGGCCCGGGCGCCATGGTGGCCATGGAACTGGTCAAGGGCCGGGATGCTAGCCAGCCTGACCCGGACCTCACCAAACGGCTGGTGGCCGAGGCCGGCAAACGTGGGCTTGTGCTGCTCTCCTGCGGCGTGCGGGCCAACGTCATCCGCTTCCTGGCGCCCCTTACCGCCACTCCGGCCTTGATCGAGGAAGGGCTGGCTCTGCTGGAACAGGCGCTCACCGCCGCCAGTCAGGGCTAGATCCACCCGGTTTCATCGGTCATGGCGAAAAATACCGTGAGATAACCGCAGGCCGCCCATCGCGGACGGCCTGCTCATACGGTATCATCCCCGCCCCAAAAAATGATGACAGGCGCGCTGGGCTCCCTCCAGGGCCAGCCACACTGTCACGCGTCCTTCGCCTGCCTGCGGCGCGGGACATACGCCCCAAATTCGAGGAGAGAGGCCAATGGCTCAACGCCCGGCTCGATTGAAGCAAACCCTGACCCTGTGGCAAGTGGTGGTGATGGGATTGGCCTATATGACCCCCATGGTGGTGTTCGATACCTTCGGCATCGTCACCGACATCACTCAGGGCCATGTGACTACCGCCTACCTGCTGGCCCTGGTGGGCGTGTTGTTCACCGCCACCAGCTATAGCCAGATGGTGCGCCACTATCCGGTTGCCGGCTCCGCCTATACCTATGCCCAGAAGGAGTTCTCCCCCGTGGTGGGCTTCATGGTGGGCTGGTCATCCCTGCTCGACTACATGTTCCTGCCGATGATCAACATGCTGCTGGCCAAGATCTACCTGACCGCCCTGTTTCCCGGCATCGAACCCTGGATCTTCATCTGCGCCATGACGGCACTGATGACCCTCATCAACCTGCGCGGCATCGATCTGGTGGCCAACCTCAACGGCGTCATCATCTTGATCCAGATCGCCATCATGGTGGTGTTTCTGGCCCTGATCGGATACGGCATCGCCCAGGGCGAAGGGGTCGGTACCGTCAGCCTGCAGCCCATCTACACCGCCAACACAGAGGTATTGCCACTGCTGACCGGCGCCACCATCCTCTGTTTCTCCTTTCTGGGATTCGACAGCCTGAGCGCCCTCAGTGAAGAGACCCCCAACGCCGGCAAGGTGATCCCGAAAGCCATCTTCCTGACCGCGCTGCTGGGGGGCCTCATCTTCGTGGTGGTGGCCTATGCCCTGCAACTCTACTTCCCGGATGCCTCACGCTTCAAGGAGCCGGATGCAGTGCTGCCCGAGATTGCCCTCTATGTGGGCGGCAAGCTGTTCCAGAGCGTGGTGCTGGTCTGTGCCTGCGTGGCCGTGCTGGCGTCGGGACTCTCCTCCCACGCCGGTGTCTCCCGCATCCTCTACGTGATGGGGCGGGACAAGGTGCTGCCCCAGCGCACCTTCGGCTATATCCACCCCAAGTGGCAGACACCCGTGTTCAATATCCTGCTGGTGGGCATACTGGCGCTGTCGGCCATCAGCTTCGATCTGGAAATCGCCCTGGCCCTGATCAACTTCGGTGCCCTGGTGGCCTTTACCGTGGTCAATCTGTCGGTGATCGCCTGCTATTACGTGCGTCAGGGGCGCAACAAAACCCTTAAGGATCACCTGCAATATCTGGTGCTGCCCCTGTGCGGGGCTGGGACTGTCGCGATTCTCTGGCTCAATCTCGAACTAACCTCTCTTATCCTCGGCCTTATCTGGGCTGCCATAGGGGGAATTTATCTGTTTTTGCGTACCACCTTCTGGCGCGTATCCTTGCCGACCTATTGAGCTGCAAGCCTTGCCAACACTGGGCTGGCGCCGCACTCCCCCGCACGGGTGACGGCGCCATTTATTGATATAAAACAGGTCATTGATAATTCTCTTGCCCGGAATGCCTTTAGTGGCTTGTCTTCCCCCCCCATCTGGGGCAAAATCCCGCCGCTTTCATAACCGATGTGATCCCACATCGGTTATTTTTCATTTTGAAAAATTTTATTACCACTCGAGGCCGGACAACTTCCGGAAATGATATCAAGGTTCAGATGAACCTAATGCCGCAATGAGGAAAAACATGGGGCTCTTGTTTGCTTTGTCTCCGGTCGCCACCGGAACCTGCTTTGGTCGCCGCGCGACCAACGTCTGTGGTTTGCATACCGATGTTGTGAGTACGCGAGAACCCGGTCCCATGGCCTCAAGCCATTCCACTTCCTGCCGCCCGTGCAAGGAGGAAGCCTGAATGAGCCAGCAACCCGTTCGTCTGAAGAAAACCCTCAGCATGTGGCAGGTGGTGGTGATGGGCCTTGCCTATCTGACCCCCATGGCCGTGTTCGATACCTTCGCCATCGTCGGTGACATTACCGAAGGTCGGGTCGCCACTGCCTATCTGCTGGCGCTGGGCGGCATACTGCTGACCGCGTTCAGCTACGGCCATCTGGTGCGCAAGTTCCCCTCTGCGGGCTCTGCCTATACCTATGCCCAGAAGGTGTTCAACCCCTACATCGGTTTCATGGTGGGCTGGTCTTCCCTGCTCGACTACATGTTCATGCCGATGATCAATATCCTGCTGGCCAAGATCTACCTGACCGCCATGTTCCCTGGAGTTGATCCCTGGATTTTCATCTTCGGTCTGGTGACAGTGATGACCTTCCTCAACCTGCGCGGCATCAACCTGGTAGCCAACTTCAATGGCTTGATCGTGGTGATCCAGCTGGCCATCATCACCCTCTTCATCGGTCTGATGGGCTGGGGCATCTACCAGGGTGAGGGCGCAGCGACCCTGATGAGCAGCCGGCCGTTCCACTTCGAATCCGCCAGCGTGGTGCCGCTCTTTACTGGTGCGACCATTCTCTGCTTCTCCTTCCTCGGCTTCGACGGCCTGAGTTCGCTGTCAGAAGAGACCCCGAACGCCGGCAAGGTGATACCGCGCGCCATAGTGCTGACCGCGCTCATCGGCGGTGTCATCTTCGTGGTGGTCTCCTACTGCCTGCAGCTCTACTTCCCGGATCTGGCCCGCTTCAAGGAGCCCGATGCCGTGCTGCCCGAGATTGCCCTCTACGTCGGCGGCGCCTTCTTCCAGAGCGTGGTGCTGGTGTGCACCACAGTGGCGGTACTGGCCTCCGGCATGGCGGCGCACGCAGGCGTGTCCCGCATCCTCTACGTCATGGGGCGCGATCGCATGATCCCGGAACGGGTGTTTGGCTATATCCACCCGAAATACCGGACGCCGGCCATCAACGTGCTGATGGTGGGCTGTCTCGCCCTCTCCGCCGTGTCGTTTGATCTCGACACAGCGCTGGCGCTGGTGAACTTCGGTGCCCTGGTGGCCTTCACCTTCGTCAACCTGTCGGTCATAGGCCAGTTCTGGGTACGCGAGAAGCGCAACAAGAGCATCAAGGATCACCTGCTCTATCTGCTGCTGCCGCTGCTCGGCGCCGCCACTATCGGTGCGCTCTGGATCAACCTGGAGCAGAGCTCCCTGGAGCTGGGCCTGATCTGGGCGGGTCTCGGGGTCACCTATCTGTTCCTGCGTCTGGCGGTGTTCCGCATTCCCTTCCGTCAGTACGAAGAGACTGCCGACTCCCAATAAGGGAGCGCGCTACACAGCAAAAAAGCAGAAGGGGAGCCATGGCTCCCCTTCTTGTTATCCGGCCCTCTGTGCAGCCTTGTCATCAAACCATCATAAAAGTGTCACTTTGTAATATTTCTGTCATAGAGCCTTGATTAAATGCGCAGGTCTACTTCAACCCCGAACGGTATCACCGTCCTCAAGAGGCTACATGCAACAGACGCAATCCTTGCCACAACAGCGAGCATCCCACTTCAGATCGCTGTTCAACTGGGTCACGGTTATCGCACTGGTCTACATCATTCTGGTTGCCGTTGGCGCCGTTTCCCACGGCTTCAAGGGCTTCTCCGGCGGCGCCGAGGGCGCAGCCCAGATCTTCGCCTTCGCAAACAATCCCTTTGTCGCCCTGCTGCTCGGCATACTGGCGACGGCCCTGGTGCAATCCTCCAGCACTGTCACCTCGGTGATCGTCGGTCTGGTGGCGGGCGGCCTGCCCATCGGCATGGCCATTCCCATGATAATGGGAGCCAACCTCGGCACCACCATCACCAACACCATTGTCTCATTGGGTCATATCAGGGACAGGGCCGAGTTTCGCCGCGCCTTTGCCGCCGCGACCGTACACGACTTCTTCAACCTGCTGGCGGTGTTTATCTTCCTGCCGCTTGAGCTGATGTTCGGCCTGCTGCAAAAGAGCGCCGAGTGGCTGGCTACGCTGCTGGTGGGCTCCGCCGACTTGTCGATGAAAGGGGTGGACTTTATGAAGCCCCTCACTGCCCCTGCACTCAACCTTATCGACAGCGCGGTCGCCTTCTTGCCGGGCAAGGGTGCCGCCATTGCCACCATCGTCATCGGCATACTGCTGATCCTCGCCTGCGTTACCTATCTGGGCAAGGTACTGCAACAGGTCTTGGTAGGTCGCGCCAAGGAGCTGCTGCACAAGGCACTGGGTCGTGGCCCGCTGACCGGTATCGCCTCGGGTACCCTGGTCACCATCATGGTGCAGTCCTCCTCCACCACCACCAGCCTGATGATACCCCTGGCCGGTGGCGGCGTGTTCAGCACTCGCCAGCTCTATCCCTTCACCCTGGGGGCCAATATAGGTACTACCATCACGGCCCTGCTGGCGGCCACCGCCATCAGCGGTGCCGGTGCCAAGCTGGCGCTGACCATAGCCCTGGTGCATGTGCTGTTCAACCTGTTTGCCGTTGTGCTCATCTATGGCGTGCCCTTCCTGCGGGAATTGCCCATCAAGGCCGCCGAGGGGCTGGCCCGGGTCGGTAGCGAAAACAAGCTGCTGGCACTGGGTTATGTGGCCGGGCTCTTCTTCGCCCTGCCCGCCCTCATGATGGTGGCGGCGAAGTAATCCGCCCTGATGAGGCGAGGGGGCTGGATCCTGGCCCCCTCGTCGTCTGTCTGCCCCGTCACATCCTCCTGCGTCCCGGCTCGCCCTCCCTCCCCGACTGGGATAAGATGCCGCCTTCATTGCCTTTAAGGAAAAACTGATGAAATTCATTCTGATCGCGCTGCTGATTGCCGGTGTCGCCTACTACTTCTACTCCAGCAGCAACAACAAAAAACAAGCGGTGGAAAATGTGCGCAAGGGCGCCGAGTTCCTCGCCAGCAACAAAGACAAACCTCTGGTGACCACCACGGCCTCCGGCCTGCAATACGAAGTGCTGACCCCGGGTACTGGCACGGTTCATCCCACAGCCACCAGCAAGGTGAAGGTACACTACGAGGGCAAGCTGCTGGACGGCACCGTCTTCGACAGCTCGGTCGCCCGCGGCGAGCCTATCGAATTTGGCCTCAATCAGGTGATTGCTGGCTGGACCGAAGGGGTACAGCTGATGGTGGAAGGTGAGAAAACCCGCTTCTACATCCCCGCCAATCTGGCCTATGGCGACCGTGCTGCTGGCAAGATACCACCGGGATCCGTGCTGATCTTCGACGTTGAGCTGCTGGGTATCCAATAAGCTGGCTTATGCCAATCGCGCCGCTGGCAAGATCCCACTGAGCGCCCTGGTTGATCTCCGACGTTGAGCTGCTGGGCATCCAGTAGTCCGTCCTCGACAGCGCCTTATGACAAGGCCAGCGCACTGCGCTGGCCTTGTTGTTTCTGCTTGTCTACGGCCCTGCCCTGTCACGCCAACCACTGTTACTATCAACCAATGGTGAACAGTGCTTATACATAGCGCTAGATTGTTAACCTTGCATCCCAGGCAGATAATGACCCCATCGTCAGTGGCCCGACGCCCTGACCCCGGTTTCGGGTACGCAATACGTACCGACACAGCTTATATGGAGTCTTGTCATGTCTATCGCCCCCGTCTGGTTCATCTCTCACGGCGCTCCGGATCTGGTTCTGCGCGACCAGCCGGCCACTCACTTCCTGAAAACATTGCGCCTTGGCGATATCAAGGGACTGGTGGTGATCTCGGCACACTGGTTCAGCCGCACAGACCTGCAGATCAACGTCGAGCCCAATCCGGCGCTCATGTATGACTTCTACGGTTTTCCGGAGCCGCTCTACCATATTCGCTGGCCGGCAACGAGTCCGCTGTGGTTGCAAGAGGCGGTAGGCGATCAGCTGATGCTGGCGGGCTTGCCGGCTACACAGGTGCGCCGCGAGCTGGATCACGGCGTCTGGTCGCCGCTCTCCCTGATGGATCCGGCAAGCGAGATCCCCCTGGTGCAGATCTCCATTCCGGCCAGTTTCAGCCCGGCCCAGCTATGGCAACTGGGGGAAGCACTGCAGAGCCTGCGCGAACAGGGGATAGGCATACTGGCCTCCGGCGCCATTACCCACAACCTGCGGGCCCTCGGGCCGGACCACTCGCCCGTCCCTGGCTGGGCCAGCGATTTTGTGAACTGGCTGGAGCAGACCATGGCTAATGCCGATCGACCGGCGCTGGAAGAGTACAGAACGCGAGCCCCAGGAGCGGTGGAAGCACACCCCCATGACGATCACCTGCGCCCGCTGTTTGTGGCCCTGGGGGCCGCCGGCAAGGACAAGCCCCACAAGCTGCACGACAGCTGGGATGGCGGCAGCCTCTATATGGGCTCTTACCGGTTCGGTTGAGCCTGAACGGGATAAGAACGAGAGCGAGACAGTGACTGCTGTTGTGAGCCGCGTAACTAGCTCAGGTCATGCAGTGCCTTGCCAAGGGGTGGCGTGAGGCGTAGATCCGAGAAGTGCACCGCCAGCCCCTGCCGCTCCGGCGTGCAGCACATCACCCCGATAAAGCAACTTTCGCTTGGCGGGAACGGAGCGAGGCGCAGCAGCGGCCACACCTTGCCATCGGTGGAGTATTGCAAACGCAGGCAATCGGCCAGCCGGGTCAGCCGCAGCCAGAAGCGGCGCGGATTACCGGGGAAAATGCCGGTGGCCCAGTCAGAGCGCGGATTGGTCAGCACGCTGCCGATCATCGGCTGGGCATCGTTGTACTCGATCCCCGCTTTCAGCCAGTGCGCCTCGTCTTGCAGCAGCATCAGCCCCGCCTGATCGTAGAGGGTGATGAACTCCCCCTCGACGCAGATCTGAAAGGTAAACTCCCCTTCAATCTCGCAGCCATAGAGATGCCCGCTGTGGCGCTCGAAACCATACCAGGTGCTGCGCCAAAAATCGGTCTGCTTGTCCGTGACCACCTGCAAGCCGTCGCTGGTCTTGTGCCACTCGGCGGGCTCATTGAGCCAGCGCCATTCCGTCCCTTCCATCATCCTGCTCTGCTCCCTTTTATCCCGCGTTATCCCGGCTCGCCAACGCCTCGCCCCTCGTCCGGTAACGACAGGTCATGGCTGCGCCTCTGCGGAACCCATAAAAGGAGTCAATAGTGTCGCTATTGCCGCCCCGATACAAGCCTCGTGCCCCGCGCCATCCGTCCCCCTAAAAAAGCACGGGGGCCTGATGGCCCCCGCTAGCATGCACTGTCGACCTGTCGGCTTATGCCGATTTGACGCACTTCTGGACAAAGCTGTTCTTGGCCGCGCCCGCCAGCTTCTTGTCAGCGGCCGCTTTCTCGCACTGGGCTGCCTTGTCGGTGGCCGCGTCGGTTTTCACGCACTTCTGGATAAAGCTGTTTTTGGCCGCGCCAGCCAGCTTCTTGTCGGCGGCCGCCTTCTCGCACTCGCCGGTCGCGGCGCCAGCGGCATCTTTCACGCACTTGCCGACAAAGCTGGTCTTGGCGGCGCCGTTAAGCTTTTTGGCCGCGGCCTGCGCCTCGCACTGCAACTGGGCAGAGTCCTGGGCAAAGGCTGTGCCGGTCAGCAGCGCGCCGGTACAAAACAGGCCGAACAGGATGGCAATACGCTTCATATGACGTTCCTTATTGTGATGTGTTTGCAACTGCTGATTGTTGCCGCAGATCCTCTGCCTCGCCAGCAAGGAGGATGGAGAACAAGACACAATCGACCGCACTATAGCGCCGATGACCAGCGCGGAATTGGCCCCGACCAACCTTCTCCAACAGCAAGCCCGCCACCCAACTTCCCGTCTCGCCCACCAACCCCAATAAAATCAAGGGCCATGGGAATCCGGCTCCCGGTCAGTGCGATTTGTTGAGCTGGCGCATAAAACGCAGATCTTCCTGATAGTTACGTCAATTTTTGACTGGTAAGCAGGAATCTGCGCAATGTAAGATAGTCATCCGAGCCTATTTAAATTGATACGATAGGCCTAGGCCTCGTAGGTTAATGGAGCATTTTGGAAGCTGCAATCCACGGGCGGTAGCGTAGTGCTTATTAAGTTAAGGTTATATACAAAACAATTACAGTGCCTCACTCTTTTGGGAAGGTGCGAATAAGCGGGGAAATTCTTCTCGGCTGACTCAGTCATTTCATTTCTTCATGTTTGAGCCGTTTTTTCTCCCGTAAATGCCTTGAATCAGCCTATTTAGACCGTTTCTTCGCCATTTAAGGCGTTATTCCCAGTTTTTAGTGAGATCTCTCCCACTGACG